>JBCCMF010000115.1:0-12036 GCA_039026435.1 Bacteroidota bacterium | reverse complement strand
CTTCAACACGTCGCTCAACCACCGGGTGCCGATGATCTTCTACGCGTCTAACCTGCACTTCAAGCAGACTAACGTGACGCCCGGCTTCATCCCCGACGGCGTGGGCGGCTTCTTCGAGTTCCTCAAAGGCCGCGTCGTCATCCCCGCCAACGGCAACATCCACCAGTTCAAGCGGGTGGTGCGCCACGAGATGGTCCACGTCTTCACCTATGCCAAGGTCATCCGCGTGCTGCGCGACCACCGCGTGCCCACCGACCGCTTCCTGCCGCTCTGGTTTACCGAGGGCATCGCCGAGTACTGGTCGGGACCCGCCGAGCATCAGCACGAGATGGTGATCCGCGACGCGCTCTTCTCCAACATGTTTGTGCCGCTGGAGAACATGTACCGCATCAGCGGCTCGTACCAGATGTACAAGCAGGGCGAGGCCTTCTTCCGCTTCATCTCCGAGACGTACGGCGAGGAGAAGATCCTGGAGATGATGGAAAACCTGTGGCGCGACCGCGACTTCCGCCGCGTCACCGAGATCACGCTGCAAGAAGACTTCCTGGTCACCGCCGACCGTTGGGACAAGTGGATGCGCAAGATCTACTACCCGCGCCTGCAAGAGGCCGATGCGCCGTCGCTCATCGCCGACGGGCTGTCGTACCGCGGCTTCGCCTCCAAGCCCGTCTACTATCGCTACAAAGACGGTACGCGCAAGGTCATCTACACAGGCAACGAGGGCAGCTACTCCAACGTGTTCGCCGTCGAGGTGGACACCGCGTTTGCGCCGACGGGCAAGGCGAAGGTGCTCATCCGGGGCGAGCGCGATAACCGCTTCGAGGCCTTCCACCTCTTTGAGAGCCAGATGGATGTCTCGGAGGATGGCAAGCTGGCGTTCGTCACCAAGAGCGGCGCCCGCGATGTGGTCCACGTCTTCGACCTCGAGGCCGACAAGATGCTGGCCACCTATGAGTTCGACGACCTCATCGCCATCTACTCGCCCGCCTGGAACCCCGACGGCACGGGCCTCGCCTTCATGTCGATCGACGAGACGGGTTTTGCCGATCTCTACACGTACGACATCCAGACGGCGGCGCTCCGCAAGCTGACGGACGATCACTACGACGAGCGCGACCCGGCCTGGAGCCCCGACGGCCGCTACATCGCCTTCACGTCGGACCGGACGGCGGTGGGGCATCACGGCTACTACAACCTGTTCATCTACGACCTGACGGACGGCCACATCGAGTACGTGACGTACGGCCAGCGCAAGGACTTTGCGCCGACGTGGAGCCCCGACGGGCAGCACCTGATGTTCACCAGCGCTGTGCCGGAGTACGACGGCCGCTGGAGCGCGCAAGACATCTGGGTGGCCGACATGAGCCCGCCCTCGGGGCCGCAGATCGCCTCGACGGCGCTGGTGGATACGAAGCCCGTCTTCCAGGGCCGCCGCACGCTGCATCGGCTGACGAAGGTGACCTCGGCGACGTTTGACCCCGAGTGGACGCCCGAAGGCAACGTCATCTTCTCCAGCTTCGAGCAGTTCCGCTTCACGGTGCGCCAGCTCGACGACGTCGACGCGCTGATTGCTGCGCCCAAGAACACGGAGCGCGTGGACCTCACCGACACGGGCGAGCGCTGGGCGTTTACCCGCACCGAGGGCGAGGACCTGGGCAGCGAAAGTGTGCGCTACCGCCGCAAGTACCAGCTCGACATCGCTCAGGGTGCGCTGAGCCAGAACCCCGTCCTGGGCACCACGGGCGGCGCGATGCTCGCCTTCTCCGACATGCTGGGCGACGAGTTCATCTACGCCACGGTCTTCAACACCGGCACTGCGGGCAACCGCGACTTCCTGGAGAGCTTCAGCGCGATGGTGTCGCGCTACCACCTCAACGGGCGCGCCAACTTCGGCTACGGCATCTACCGCTTCGGCGGGCTGCGCTACGACATCACCGACCCCGACGCGCCGAGCGAGTTCCCGCTCTTCACCGAGACCATCTGGGGCGCGCAGGGCACCGTCAGCTACCCGCTGTCGATGTTCCGCCGCATCGAAGTCAACACGTCGCTGAGCTGGAGCGATAAGGACATCCCCATCCGGCAGATTGCCCGGCAGGCGCTGCTGCTGTCCAACAGCGTCTCGCTCACGCACGACAACGCGCTCTACTCGTACAACGGCCCCATCCAGGGGCGCCGCAGCAGCTTCACGCTGGCCTACACCACCGACGTGCTCAACTCCAACGTGAGCTACTACTCGCTCATCGGCGACGTACGCAACTATTGGCGCATCGCACCACGCGTGACGTTTGCCTCGTGGGGGCAGGCGCGCATGAACTTCGGGCGCGAGTCGCGGCTCTACGTGGCAGGTGGCAGCTGGGACCTGCGCGGCTTCGGCTTCTTCGATGTGCGCGGGCAGAAGATGTGGTTCACCTCGCACGAGCTGCGCTTCCCGCTCGTCGACTTCCCCTGGCTGATCGTGCCGTTCCTGCAGCCGTTCGGCATCGTCAACATCAAGGGCGCGCTCTTCTTCGATGCGGCGCACGCCTGGAACGATGAGTACGACCGCCAGGACTACCAGAACGCCGACGGTGGCTTCGACGACGCCGAGGCGCGCAACAACTTCAGCCGCGACCGCAACCTGTTCGCGGGCGAGACGCTGGGCTCGGCCGGCATTGGGCTGCGGATGAACCTGTTCGGCGGCATCGTGCTGCGCTACGACTACGGGCGCCGCTACCGCGATGGCTTCGCCCGGCAGGATAAAGTCTTCCGCCAGTTCTTCTTCGGCTACAACTTCTGATGGAGCAGCGCATGCGAAGCATGGGATGGATGGTGGGCCTCCTGATGGTGGCCGGGTGTAGCTCGCTGCAGATCGACACGCAGCGGCTGGATCGGGACGCTATGCCCGAGTCGTGGCGGCAGGCGGGGCAGGCCGAAGTAGCGATTCAACTGCCGCTGGAACAGGTGTGGCGGTACAACGGCGGGGCGGGCTTTGGCCCGGAGGCCGTGATGGTGTCGGGCGATGTGCTCTTTGCGAGCAACCGCAAGGGCGAGGTGCACGCCATCGACGCCGAGACGGGCAAGAAGCTCGGCGTCGAAGAGTTTGGCGAGAGTGTGGAGTCGGCGACGATCACCGATGGGCGCTATCTCTACCTGGCCTCGACCAAAGGACGCCGCAAGGTCTTCGCCTATGACATGGAGAAGGGGCGGACCGAGTGGCGCCGCCGCGCCGAGCCGTCGGATGCGGGCATCGTGCTGCACGACGACCTGATGATCACCGCCGATCTCTTCGGCACCATCCGCGCTCACCAGCAAGCCACGGGCGATGAAGTATGGGCGGTTGAACTCGCTACCGAGGAGGCTCCAACGGGCGTCAAAGCCCCCCTACGCCTCACCGCCGACGGCCACCTCATCGCCACCGACATTGACGGGCGCGTCTACCGCATCGATGCCGCCACGGGCGACATCCGGTGGGCGGTGCAGACCGGAGCGCCGATCTACCAAGCGCCTGCACTGGCCGATGACGCCCTGTACGTGCCCACCACGCGCGGCTCGCTCGTCGTGCTGGAGGCTGCCACGGGCGCCAAGCGCTGGCACCGCACGCTGCCCGACTCCACCGTCCGCTTTGCCACCCCTGCCGCCGCCGCCGACATGGTAGTCACGGCCACGACCGATGGGGTGGTAGAGGCGCACGATCCGCAGTCGGGCGTGGTGCTGTGGTCGTTCGCGAGCCCCGCCGCCATCAGCGCCGCGCCGCTGCTCACACGAGATCACGTGTTCGTCGGTTCGCTTGGAAAGCGGCTCTACGTTCTCGACCGCAACACGGGCGCGCTCCTCGAAGAGCACGAGGTCAAGGGCCGCATCAAGACGGCCATCGCGGCTTACGACGACAGCGTGATCGTCATGTGCGAGCCGCAACACATCTACCGCTTTGCCACACGTCCCGCCGAGGAGGTCGCCGATGCCCGCTAAAGGATGGCTGAACAGGTTGCTCATGGCTGGCGTGGTCGCTATGCTGTGCCCGGTTGCTGCCGTGGCACAATCCGTGCTCCACGTCCAGTCCAACATGCCCGACGCCGTCGTCTACGCCGATGACAACGCCCTCGGCACCGTCGCCGACAGTCCGTTTGCGCTGGAGGCCTCGCCCGCGCTCGTCCGCCTGGTGCCGCCCGAGCGTGCGTCGTGGTCGATGGACGTGCTGCGGCACACCGTGGATGCGGCCGCGACGACCGACACGCTGCAGCTGGCGCTCGACTTCCCGTTCTACTACCAAGTCGAGTCGTTCCCGTACGGCGCGATGGTGTACGTGCGCGACGGCGAGGCACGGCAGCTGCTGGGGGTGACGCCGCTGCTGCACGTCAGCGACGCCGCGCTGGAGGGCGAGCTGGTGGTCGAACTGCCCGGCTACGGCCGCCGCGCCGTCACGCTAGACGCCGAGCGGATCTGGAACCGCCACAACGTGACGCTGGAGCGGATGCCGTCGATGGGGGAGCAGCCGGGGCACACCGTGAGCTGGACCGAGCCGCGCAAGCCCCGCCGATGGATTGAAGCCGCCGCGCTCGGCACCGCGCTGGTCGCAGGCTCGCTGGCCGTCCACTACAAGTTCAAAGCCGACCGTCGCTTCGACGAGCATTCCGAAAACGGCGACCCGCGCTTCATCAACGACATCGAGCGCTTCGACAACTACTCCAGCGTCGCGCTCGGGACCATGCAGGTCAGCCTGGGGGTGCTTGCCATACGGTTGGTGCTGCGGTAGGCAGCACGCCCTACCTACTGGTTAGCCCGCTTCGGCCACGTAACGCTCCGCTTGTTGGACCCACCGCTCGCGGATAATGCGGTTCTTGAACGCCCCAAAGGTATCGCCCAGCTTGTCGATCACGGGCGGCGTCAGCGTTGCGATCTGGCGGAACGTGAAGATGCCGAACTCATGCAGCTTGCGCTCCAGGAAAGGGCCTACGCCTTTGATGCGCTGTAGATCGTCGCGTGCGGCATAGCTCCCCGTAGGAACACCTGCCGCCGCAAGGGGCGCAAAGACAGGCAGCGCCACGTCACGCTCGGGCGTACGGCGTGCGGCTTCTCGGCACGCGGCCAAGTCGCGCGATGTGGCGTCGAGCTTAACCTGGAGTTGTCGCAGGCCTTCTTGGTAGGCGACGTGCGCCTCGTCCAGCGACTGCTGCAGCGCGTCACGCTCAGCTTCGCGCATACGCACCTCCGACGCGCGCACCTCCTGAGCATCGATCGACGCCTCTGCCGAGCGCAGCGCAGTAGTCAGGCGCTTGAGGTGCTTGTCGTATTCGGCGTTTTGCTGCGTCAGGGTCTGCTGGAGCGCATCGCGCTCTGCCAGCACCGTCGCCTGAGCGCGTCTGGCCAGCTCCACCTTGCCTTGCCACTCGCTCGTCGCCTGCCGCATGGCAACCTGTAATTCACGTGCTGCTTCCTGCAAGTCGGCTTCACGCTGTGCCGCTTGCTGCTGCAAGCGCTGGGCCTCGGCCTGCTGGGATTCGATTCTGGCCTGTAACGCCTGCTGCTGCTGCTGGGTAGCGGCGGTGCGTTGATCAGCCTGTGCCAGGAGCCCCCGGAGGTGTTGGTGTGCGCTGTTGCAGTCTGCATGCCGCCGGGTCAGCACATCGTACTCCGCCTGCAGCGCCTGTTGCTGCTGCTGGTGTTGGGTCAGCTGGTTCTGTGCTTGCTCAAGCTCGGTGCGGTAGCGCTTCAGCCGTCGGTTGCGCAGCCACCAGCCGATGATGAAGCCGATCACGGCCGCCAGGGCAACCCAAAGCCAAGTGGGAGTGAGTGAGGTCAACATGGCGATTCTCGGTTGGAGAGACGAATTTGAGACAGCAGGCACGTGCTTCGCACGCTCGACGCTACTCCTGCAACGCTAGCAAACGCCGCGCCATCGGGTGCTCGGGGGGTAAGCAGCGTAGCGCCTCCACGGGGTAGGCAAGCGCCTCGGGAGGTTCGGTTTCGTAGTACTCCAGGACTTGAGCAAGGAGCGCCAGCGCTTCTTCCTTCCGCTCTGTGCGCATCAGACACTCGGCCTTCAGCTCCAGCCACTTGACGTAGCGCCAAAGCGGATAGTCGGCCCGCAAGCGCTCCACATCCACCTGCTCATACTCAAGCAGCGCCTCGGCATAGTGCTTCTGGTCGTGCAAGCAGTGCGCCGCATACATGCGCGCCATGTAGTGGTTTGGATTGAGCTGCAACGCCCGCTCGAATAGCTGCAAGGCGATGGAGAGTTCATCGAGAGAGAGCTCACCAAGCGGAGAGTTTGGGTCGTAGCCGAATTCTGGTTCATAGGCGATGAGCCCACGGAGATAGGCCGGTTCGCCCGTCGAATCGTTCGTGCGTTCGTCGAACTGGGCGAGCTCATCCTCCAGCGCTTGCCGTGCTGCGGAGGTCTCTGCAGCCTCCCAGGATTCGTACAGCTGACGAGCATGGTCGAATGGGGATGACACGGCGGATAGGGGTGAGATTTAGAGAGAAGGATGGCCAATGGGTCAGGCGCGCGGATGCGTGAAACACGCTCTACACGCACTCGTTTGCGGCGCCATTCAACCGAAGGTATTCCAAAACGATGGCAGAAATCAAAGACACCCTCATGGCCGACCTCAAGGATGCCATGCGGGCCAAGGATCAAGTGAAGCTGCGCACCATCCGCTCGCTGAAGTCGGCGATCATGGACCGCGAGATTGGAATGCGCAAGGGCGGCGAAGCCGAGCTAACGAAAGCCCAAGAGGTGGAGGTGCTGCAGAAGCAAGCCAAGCGCCGCCGCGATGCCATCGAGCAGTACGATGCAGCCGGGCGCGACGACCTCGCGGGCAAAGAGCGCGAGGAGCTGGTCGTCATTGAGGCCTACCTTCCCGAGCAACTTACCGACGAAAAGATCCGTAGCGTGGTCGATGCGATTGTTGCCGAGGTGGGTGCGACCTCGATGAAGCAGATGGGCGCGGTGATGGGCAAGGCCATGCAAGCCATGAAAGGCCAAGCCGACGGCAAGCGCGTCCAGGTCGCTGTCCGGGCGGCGCTCACAGGCAACTGATCGCCACATGGCCTCCATCCACCAGCCTGCCACCGCCATGAACGTGCTCGACATCGCCATCCTCATCATCCTCGGCGGCGGGCTCATCCGCGGCTATTCCTCCGGGCTGGTACGCCAAGTGGCTGGCGTCGTGGGCCTGCTCCTGGCCATCGTGCTCGGCAGCCAGCTCATGCACAAGGTGGGCGACATTGCTGTGGCGAGCTTGGGCATCTCGGAGCAACTCGGTCCTATCGTGGGCTTCGTGCTCATCGTGCTTGCGGTGCAACTGGTGTTTTTCACGCTGACGCGCGCGGTGGAAGGCATCATCGGCGCGCTCAAGCTGTCGTCGGTGAACAGGCTGTTCGGCGCGGGCCTCGGCGCGATCAAAGCGGCGCTCGCCATGAGCCTGCTGCTGTTCGCGCTCAGCTACGTGGAGCTGCCGGGCAAGCCGACCATCGAGACCTCGGCGCTCTACGAGCCCATCTACGACTTCTTTCCGCAGGCGTGGGACTTCGTAGCCGAGCAGTTTCCCGAGGTCAAGAAGATCGCCGAGGAGTTCGGCAAGCGCATGGAGCAGGAGCTTCCCGACGCGGGCTGACACGCTGGCGTGAGAGGAACCGGAGGCGGGAGGGGCGGTAGAGCCGAGCCCCCGAAATCGCTTGGCTACGTGCTGCTAGATGGTCCCCGTCTCCCTCAAGCTGTCCAACTTCCTCAGCTACGGCACCGACGCGCCCGAACTCGACTTTGACGCCTTTCACGTGGCGTGCCTCTCGGGCAAAAACGGGCAGGGGAAGTCGGCGCTGCTGGATGCGATGACGTGGGCGCTGTGGGGGCAGGCGCGCAAAGCCAGCGACAACCGCAAGCCCGACGAGCACCTGCTGCGCGTGGGCACCCGCGCGATGCAAGTGGCGATGGTCTTTGACCTGGAGGCGATGCGCTACCGGGTGACGCGGCAGTACGGCCTCTCGGCCTCGGGCAAAACGCCCAAGTCCAGCCTCGAACTCAACGTCTACGACGGCGAGCAGGAGCGCTACGTCCCGCTCACCAGCGGCAACATGCGCGAGACGCAGCGCGTCATCGACGACCTGATCGGCATCGACTATGACACGTTCATCAACTCGGCCTTCCTCATGCAGGGCCGTTCGGACGAGTTCACGAAAAAGAAGCCGAGCGAGCGCAAGGAGATCCTGGCGAAGGTGCTGGCCCTCTCGAAGTATGAGCGCCTAGCCAACCTGGCGATGGAGAAAGGGCGCGATGCCGGGCGGTCGATGGAGCGCGCTGAGCGCGATATTGAGCGCTTGGACACGGCGCTGGCCGACGAAGACGCGTGGAAGGCCGACATGCAGGCGGTCGAGGCCGCGTCGGCCACGGCGGCCGCGCGGATGGCAGACCTGCGTGCTGAGCACCAGCGCCTCAGCGACGCGCTGGCCACGCTGGAGGCGAAGCAGCAGGAAGCCCAGCAGCACCGCACCGCCTTGCGCGACCTCGACGAACGGCGGCAGCGCCTACAGCGGCAGCAGGCACAGCTGGCCCAGAAGATTGCCGACGCCGAGGCGCTGATCGCCAAGAAAGCCGAGATCCAGGCCAACTACCAGCGCTACGAGGACCTGCGGAAGGAACGCGATGTGCTCGACGAGAAGCACCACATGTACCGCACGTTTGTGCAGAAGCGCGAGCGGGCCGAGCGCGACCTGAAGCTCAAGCAGCAGCAGGTAGAGCACGAGGCACGCACGCTGGAGCAGCAGATCCGAACGCTGGAGCAGCAGATCCGCGAGGACGACGCCCAACTGCTGGAGCGCGAGTCGGTGCTGCAGGCGATGCGCAAAGCAACCGCCGCGCAGGCCGAAGGTGAGAGGCTGGGCCGCATCTACAAGCAGCGCAATCGGTGGGAGCGCGACGTGCAGACGTGTACGAGAGAGATCGCCCAGGCCAAGAGCGCCCTCGACGCCGAAGGACGTGCCCTAACGGAACAACAGCGCAGCCTGGAGGCCCCGCCCGACCGCGAACGGGCCATCGCCGAGCGCTTGGCCGTGTTGAAGTCCGAGCAGGAGCAGTTCGACGCCGCGCAGGCCGAGCTGGAGGCCATCACGATCAAAGGCCAGGACATCAAAGAGCGCGCCAACAAACGCGCGGGGCAGGTCGATGGGCTGCGTAAGGAAGTCGAGAAGATCGAGCGGCAGGTCCAGAAGGTCTACGCCACCGCCGACACCGTCTGCCCCACGTGCGGCTCGCCGCTGACCGAGCAGCACCGCCACGACGTAAAGCAGCAGTACCGCGCCGAGCAAGCCGGACTCCAAGAGCAGATCGCCGAAGGCGAGGCATGGCTGGCCGAGCGGAGTGCCGAGCGCGCCGTGCTCATCGAGGCGTACAAGCAGCACAAGCTGATCGTGGACCGCCTGCAGCAGATCCCGGCCGAAATCGCCAAGCTGGAGGCCGAGGCGCAGACGCTGGCGGCGCAGCGCGACCAAGCCCAGCAGGTGCAGCAGCGCCTCAAGGTGCTCCGGCAGACCGCTCGCGACGAAACGTTTGCCGCCGAGTGGCGCCAGCAGCTCGCCGCGGCGCAGCAACAGCTTACCGCGACGCCCTTTGACGAGCAGGCGTTTGAGGTGGTGAAGCAGCAGGCGGCTCAGGCGGGGCTCCTCACGCAGAAGGCGCAGCGCTTAGAACAGGTGGCAGGCCAGCGCCAGCAGCGCGACGCCAGCCTCCGCAAGACGAGGCAGCAGCTGAATGCGCTACGCGAGTCGCTCGACTCCGGCGACGCCTTGCGGACGCTCAGCCAGCAGGTGCAGCGCGTGCAGCAGCAGATGACGACGCTCGGCTTCGAGCCGCAGCAGTTCGAGCAGGTGAAGCAGCGCCTGCGCCAGCTCGACGGCGCCGGGGAGCGCATGCAGGCGCTCGTCAACGCGCAGTCGAACCACGCCGAGTGGGTGGAGGCGCACCAGCAGCTGGGCACCGACCGCGCCGCGCTCGACGACGCCCACGCCGACCGCACGCAACGCCTGCACGAGCTAGACGCCACGCTCGGCACCGTCGATGAGCAGCGGCGCGCGTTGCAGGTCGCGGCAGGGCAGATCCGCGAGGTCGAGGCCGAGCAGAGCCGCCTGCAGGTGCAGCGCGGGCAGCTCCAGGCCAAGCTCGCCCAAGCCCAAACCGACCGGAAGGCCCGCACCCTGGCCCGTGCTGGGCTGAAGGAGGCCACCGAGGCCCGGCAGCTCTACAAGCACCTGCGCACCGCCTTCGGCAAGCACGGCATCCCATCGCTTATCATCGAGCAGACGCTGCCCGACCTCGAAGAGCGCGCCAACGAACTCCTCGACCAACTCAGCGACGGCCGCATGCACGTGCGGCTGGAGACGGTTAAGGACAAGAAGACAGGCGGCACCAAGGAAACGCTCGACATCATCATCACCGACGAGATGGGGCAGGCGCGGCCGTACGAGACGTTCTCCGGCGGCGAGGCGTTTCGCGTTAACTTTGCGCTCCGCATCGCACTGTCGCAACTGCTGGCCGAGCGCAGCGGCGTCCGCATCCGCACGCTGTTCATCGACGAAGGCTTCGGCACGCAAGACGCGCAGGGCGTGCAGAACCTTGTGGAGGCCATCCAGGTGGTGCAGGACGACTTCGACAAGATCCTCGTCATCACCCACCTCGACCAGCTCAAAGAAGCCTTCCCCGTCCGCATCGAGGTGCAGAAACACCCCGCCACGGGCTCCAGCTTCTCGCTGATCGGCGCATAGGCCACGTCAGTGCGGCGCGTCAGTGGGTCATGGTGTACATGATGAAGTTGATGGCCATCTGGAAGCTGACCGTAGAGGCGTCGCCCAGGTTGCGGCCGCCCGGCCACTCCCAGCCGTCGCCGATGTCCTGATTGTAGCAGACGAGCACCATCAGCCGCCCGTTATCATCGAAGATACCGAGATAGGTGTCGTCGTCCTCGTCGAGCCACGGCACTTCGCCGGACATCGCCTTGGTGGAGCGCGCGCTCAGCGGGTCGATGTCGTAGTAAACGCTCCAGATGGGGTGCTCTGGTGGGAGGTCTATGAGCTCGCGATTGGGGAAGACCTCCTTGATGATCGCATAGAAGTTGTACCACTCGGGGCCGAGTTGCCCATCGCCGTAGTCGTGGAAGTCGTCGATGAGGAGGAAGCCGCCGCGCTCCAGGTAGGTGCGCAGGGCGTCGGCCTCGCCGGGCTGCAGCGACCAATAGCCGGGCTCGCAGAGGTAGAGGAACGGGTGATCGAAGATGGCCTCGTCCAGCAGCGTCAGCACAATCGGCTCGCCCTCTAGGTGCAGGCCCGTGGTGCGCTCGATGGCTTGGTGTAGGTTAGCCTCGGCGGTGGGGAAGTCGTACGCCCAGGCGGGGAAGCGGCGGTACGATACGGTCTCGTACTGAATGCGCACGAAGCGAAACCCGTGGTCGATGCCATAGCCCACTTCGGGGCCCGGAAGATCGTAGGAGCGATAGCCCTGTGCTTGAACAGGCAGAACGGTCAGCAGGCCCAGGCAGAGCAGGACCGTGAGGATGCACGCGCGCATGGAAATGCCGAAGGACGAAACGAGCGAAACCTACAGCCAAGCCTGGCTGCGGTTCTACAAAAACGTCCCGACGCCGTGGTTTAGCATGTAACCATTCAGGCGGCTCGTCGTGGCGCTAGCTGGTCCAAGCGTTGTTCAATCCGCTTGGATTCGTGGGTCAGACGGTGCTGTTCCTGGTCCAGGAAGTCGCACTCCTGCCGCAAGCTGGAGATGCGGGCTTGGTACAGGCGGATGCGCTCCTCGCGCTCAGCTTGCGCCTTGTCCGTCTGGATGACGGCTAGGCTGGCTTCCCGGATGGCATCTTGGAGCTCCATTCTGCGGTGTGTGTCGTCATCGCCCATGTGGCTGAGGCTGCGCTTGTGGAAGTCGAGCAGGCCCCGCGTGGCTTGGATTTCCTGAAACGCCACATCATGGCGGCGCTTGGCGACATGGAGGAGGTTGGCTTGCGCTGAGAGTTCTGCATTTTTGGCCTCGCGCTTCTCGGCAAGGATCGCGACAGATTG
>JBCCMF010000114.1:0-12060 GCA_039026435.1 Bacteroidota bacterium | reverse complement strand
GTGCGGAAGACCCGGCAGCGGCAGCCTGCCACGCCGCCCGTGCCTGCCGCCGAGCCGTTCGCCATCATCGGCGAGAGCCCAGCGATGCAAGCCGTCTTCGGCACGCTCGACAAAGTCGCCGCCACCGATGCCAACGTGCTGATCCTGGGCGAGCACGGCACGGGCAAAGAGCTCGTCGCCCGGCGGCTACACGCGCGCTCGCACCGCGCCGACGGTCCATTCGTGAGCGTAGACCTCGGCGCCGTCACGGCCAGCCTGTTCGAGAGCGAGCTGTTCGGCCACACAAAGGGCGCGTTCACGGGCGCCGACCACGACCGCCAAGGGCAGTTCGAAGCGGCCTCGGGCGGCACGCTCTTCCTCGACGAGATCGGCAACATCCCACTCGAACTGCAGAACAAGCTGCTCACCGTGCTGGAGCGCCGCGCCGTGACGCGCGTGGGCTCGCTGGATCCGCGTCCGGTGGATGTGCGACTCGTCTGCGCCACCAACCGGCCCATCTACGACCTCGCCGAGGGCGATCCGGGCTCAGCCGCGTTCCGCCCCGACCTGCTCTTCCGCATCAACACCGTGGAGGTAGAACTGCCCCCACTCCGCGCACGCGGCGAAGATATCATCCGTCTTGCCCAGCACTTCCTGACGCAGTTCGCCGGGCAGTACGGCTCGCTGGCTCGCACGCTCAGCCTCGATGCCCAGCAGAAGCTGCGCGGCTACGGCTGGCCCGGCAACGTGCGCGAGCTGCGCAACACGATGGAGCGCGCCGTCATCCTGAGCGACGGCACCACGCTCCAGCCCGCCGACCTGCGCCTGTCGATGCAGGGCAGCGCATCACCCGTCCACGAGCCTACCGACCTCGATCTGGAAGGCCTGGAGCGGACCGCCATCCGTCAGGCGCTGAGCACATACGGCGGTAACATCAGCAAGGCCGCAGCTGCGCTGGGGCTCACGCGCCGGTCGCTCTATCGCCGCATCGAGAAGTACGGACTATGACGCTGTTCCGCCGCTATCGGGTGCAGGTCGTGCTGCGCGTGCTCCTGCTGGCTGTGTCGTCAGGTGCGGCGGTGGCGGTGCTGGCCTGGACGGACCTGTTCTACCTGCCCGTCGCCATTGCCGTGGCGGTGCTGTTGCAGCTGCTCGGGCTCATCCGCTACACCGAGCAGACGACGCGCAGCGTGGTGCACTTCCTGGCCTCAGTGCAACAGTCCGATTTCACGCAGGGCACGGCCACGCGGTCGCGCGGGTCGGTACAAGCCGACTTGGCCGATGCGTTCGAGCAGGTGATGGCGCAGTTCAAGACCATCCGTGCCGAGAAGGAGGAGCACTTGCACTACCTCCAGACCACCATGCAGCACATCGCCGTGGCGGTCGTGGCGTTTCGGGCCGATGGGCGCGTCGAACTCATCAACACGGCAGCCAAGCGGCTGCTGGATGTGCCGCGCCTCACGTTCCTCAATGAACTTTCCAGCCTGAGCCCGCCGCTGCTCCAGGCGATGCGGGCGATGGAAGCGGGGGACCGCACGGTGGTGGAGGTGCCCTACGGCGAGCGTGACCTGCATCTGGCGCTCCAGGCCACCCAGTTCCGGCTGCGCGGCGAGCTGCACACGCTGGTCTCGCTCCACGACATCGGCAGCGAGCTGGACGAGCAAGAGCTGGATGCGTGGCAGAAGCTGACGCGCGTGCTCACGCACGAGATCATGAACTCGGCCGCGCCCATCGCCTCGCTCGCCTCCACCGCCCGGACGCTCCTCGCCGACCCCAACACCGATGCCGACGCCCTCACCGACGCGCGCGACGCGCTCGCCGCCATCGAGCGCCGCAGCCAAGCGCTGATGCACTTCTCGGACTCGTACCGCAGCTTCACCACCATCGAGAAGCCGACGTTCGACGTGGTCAAGGTGGCCGCCTTGGTCGAGCCCATCGCCACGCTGCTCCGCCGCCAGATGATCGACGAGGGCGTGCAGTTCTCCATCGCCATCGCCCCGCCCACGCTCGACCTCACCGCCGACGCTGAGCTCATCGAGCAAGTGCTGCTGAACCTATTCCTCAACGCGCTCGATGCCGTCCGCGGCCAGCCCGCGCCACGCATCGCCGTGCGGGCCAGCATCGACCTCCGAGGCCGAGTGCTGCTGCAGGTCAGCGACAACGGGCCCGGTATCCCCGCCGACCTCCGCGAGCGCATCTTCGTACCCTTCTTCACGACGAAAGCTGAGGGCTCGGGCATCGGCCTCAGCCTGGCACGCCAGATCATGCGCCTGCACGGTGGCCGCCTCACCCTGCGTTCGCAGCCTGGCGAGACGGTGTTTTCGCTTCGCTTCTGAGCCATGCAGGTGCCCCGTGCCCGCCCTCACCGCGTCAGTAAATCAGCACAAGGGCGTAACGATGAACGGTGCAGTGTGCGCATGTGACAGTGCTGGGCGGAGTGGTTGAGGGTGTGCCTCGTGTGCAGCCCTGTGCACGTGGGTCAGATGAGCAGTCTGATGGTCAGCTTAACCCCTGACCAGGGCTCGTGCTCGCCTCTCCCGACGCGGCTACCTGCCTGCGTGGTTAGGTCATGGGTTTATTCGAGAAGGTCCACGTTCCAGTTGGCGGCTTGGATCTCGGCGTCGAGCTCGCGGAGGCGCTTCGACAGGCGGTCCGCTTCGCGCTGGACGTCCCGCACGTTGACGGTGCTGACAAACTTGACCTCGCTGCGGCTGTAGCGGTTTTCGGTGACGGTCGCTGCTTCGGCGAGGTCGCGGTAGACGCCCGCCTTGAGGCGCAGCACGTCGCGTGTGGCCAGTGCCATCGTGAGCGAGATGCCCGAGGTGCTCGTCGCCTGGAGGTTGGTCCGGTTGATGCGCGCAATCAGCGTTTCGAGGGCCTGGGTGTCGCGCTCCAACTCGGCGAGCAGCGTTTGCGGATCTTCAGCGGACGGGTCACCCTCTTGCACCTTGGCGTTGCGCAGCAGCCGCGAACGCAGTTGCGCGATACGCTTCTGGAGGTCGGCGCGCAAGAGCAGCGCCTCGGCAAGTTTCATGATTCCGAGCCTGTGTCGTGATCGAGATACCGGAAAGTAGGGTCCTGCATCCTCGGTGAACAATACCCGCTATCGGCGATTGCCGTTGTCCATGTCTGAGGCGATGTACCAGCGCCCGTCGGCCTCGCGGCGCAGCGTGAGCGTGTACTTGCCGGTGTCGGGGCCCTCCGCTTGCCCGCGGTAGCCGCCGATGATGTAGCCGACGTCGCCCTCGGTGGCGTAGGCATACGCGCTGAGGTACAGCGGCCCGCCGGAGTTGGCGTAGGCCTCCGCAATGGCATCGCGTCCACGCACGGGCGGGTGGCCAGGGCGCAGGATGAAGCCGTCCTCGGTGAACAGCTCAGCCAAGGCGTAGGCATCGCGTGCGCGCCATCCGGCTTCGTAGTCCCGCAGTACGCGGTCGAGCGGGGCGGGCAGGTCGATGGCCGTGATGGCGTTGGCATCAGCCGCGGGCTGCGCAGCGGCGTCGGCCGCGCATCCCGTCCAGAGGAAGACAACAGCGAGGAGGCGTAGCATAGCCTATACCTTGGTCAGTTCAGCATGGCTTGGACACCATACAGCCGCCCGGGTTGCCCAGCCAGCGCTTTGTGCTTGCATGATCCCCGCCGACGGCGTAGGCTGCACGGTAGTCAATCGTAACCATCATGTGTCGAGCTGATGACTGAGTTGATACCCTACGCGTGGCCGTTTGTATTGCTGATGGGCGCCGTGCATAGTCTTGTGCTGGGCGGCATGCTGATGCGAAACCGCGCCGAGCCTCGCCGGGCGCGCCAGTGCTTGGCGTGGCTGAGCATGGTGATGGCGTTGCTGATGACCCTGCACAGCCTGAGCTTGCTTGAGGTGCCGCTGCCGCTGGGCGTGGGCGGCACCGTCGGCGCGCTGTGGTTCATGGTGGGGCCGCTCTTCTACGGCTACGTGCGCTTCCTGCTACCGGGCCGCGACCGATGGGAGCCCGAGGATGCCATCCACGTCGTGCCCTTTCTGTATCAGCTGGTGATGGTCGCATGGTTCTTCCGCCTAACGGCTGAGGCACAGGCCGATGTGGCACAGGCGATGGCCTGGATCCGAAGCGAGTACCTCGTCCTCTTCCTCCTGCAGTCTGCGGTATACGCGGTAGCCACGGTCGGGCTGGTGCGGCGCTACGCGCGCCAGTACCGCATGGAGGCGGCGGGTGCCGTAGCCGTACACCTCGACGTCATCCAGCGGGCCTTGCTCATTTTCGTGATCTATGTTGCCATCACGGGCATTAACACGGCCCAGCTCTTTGTCACGGGCGGGTACTGGCAGTGGCTCGATAACATCGTGCCGCTGATGTTGTCGGTGATGGCCTGGATGTTGAGCTACATGCTCCTGCGGCACCCTGCGCTGGTGCTGCCTGAACTCGCCTGGCCTGCCCCTGTCGCCACCCCTGCCGCGCCAACGCCTGAGTTGATCGCCCATGCCAACAGCCTGCGGCATGTGATGACCGAGCAGCGCCTCTACCTCAACCCCGATCTCCGGCTGGGCGACCTGGCCACCGCGCTGGGGCTCAGCGAGCGGATGCTCTCGCAGGTGTTGAGCGAGGCCATGCGGCAGAGCTTCTACGACGTGGTGAACCACTACCGCGTGGCGGCTGTCCGGCAGCGTCTGGCCGATTCAAGAAGTGCGCACCTGACGCTCCTGGCGGTGGCTATGGAGTGCGGGTTCAGCAGCAAGGCGTCATTCAACCGCGTGTTCAAGAAGCAAACGGGCCTGACGCCCTCTGTCTACCGAGCCCACGCCCAGCACGTCAAGGGCGACGGCAGGCAGGCGCCCCTCGACGCAGTAGAGGTGCACGTTCGCCTGCCTGCTGAGCGCGTCTCATCGGTGTAAGCAGGGCTCATCACGCGCTATGAGTCCTCATCAGCGGGGAATAAGGCGGTATGCAGCGGCCGCTACCTGATGTTTCGAGCATCGCCTTTGCGGGCGCTTGTCTCATTCCATCAGGTATTTTCCATGTATCGCATTCGACTCCTCGCTGCCGCTGTGCTGTTGTTCACCACCGTGCCAGCCTGGGCGCAAGCCGTCTATCGTGTAGAAACCGTGGCGGCCAACGCAGGCATCAACGACGCGCTCGCGCTCGGCCCTGATGGCGCCCTCTACGGCTCCGACTTTGGCAACTTCACGGGGCAGCCCGGCAGTATCATCCGCCGCGTAGACCTCACCGATGGCACCGTGACGGTGTACGCCCAGGAATTGAATTATCCCAATGGCATCACCTTCGGCCCCGACGGCACCCTCTACGTGTCGGCCTACCTCGGCCGAGGCGTTTTTACCGTACCTCCGGGAGGAAGCGAGTTTCCGAGACGGCTCGTCAATGCGGGCACGACTGTCAGCGGGGCACTCTTTGACCAGGCCACGGGCACGCTCTACGTCACCAGCTATGACAGCCAGTGGATTCGTAAGATCGAGCCAGGCGTGACGACGACGCTCGAACCGGTTGTGGAGGGATTCGCAGCGGGCCTCAACGGGCCTGCCGGGCTCGCCCTCGACGACCAAGGCCGCCTCCATGTGGCCAACTTCAACGACGGCCGCGTGCACCGTGTCAACGACGATGGCACCACCGCGCTCGTCGCCGACGTGCCGGGGGGCATCGGGTTCTTAGCCTATGGCGGCGGCACGTTCTTCGCGTCAGGGCTGAACAACCATCGCGTCTACGCCATCACGCCGGCTGGCGAGGTCACCATCATCGCTGGGAGCGGGCAGCAGGGCTCTCGCGACGGCGTGGGCAGCAACGCCACCTTCGACCAGCCCAACGGGATCGTAGCTACCGCCTCGGGCGACACGCTCTACGTCTCGGATGGCGAGACCAAGTCGATCCGCCGCCTCATTCGCGAGGAGGGCACAGGTACCAACGTAGAAGACACGCCCGTACGGACGGGGCAGCTCCACGCGCCGTTCCCCAACCCGGCACAGCAATCGACCACGGTGCGGTTTGAGTTGGCCGAGGCAGGGCCAGCCTCGGTGCTGATCTACGATCTGTTGGGGCGCGAAGTAGAGCACCTATCGACAGGCACGCTGGCTGCTGGGACGCACACGCTAGACCTGGCTACGGCGGACTGGGTACCGGGCTCCTACCTCGTACGGCTGGAGACCGCAGGGTACGCCGAGACCACGCCGCTCATCGTCGTCCGTTAGCCACACGCGGGCGCGCGGCTACAGCGTCGCCACGATGACCGCTTCCATTTCGAGCGTGTCGCGCATGGGGACGAAGAGTAGCTTCGGGCGCTTGACCTCGTACGCCGTCAGCGACACGGGGAAGGCCGCCACCGCCCGAAGCAGGCCCCCGCTGACGGTCACCTCCACCTCGATCGTCAGCGGGCGGCGCTGGCCGTTGAAGTCGAGCGTGCCCGCGACTTGCCACGTACCCACGTAGCCCTCATCCGTGGTGCTCGACGCGGTGACCTCAACGCTCTCTGAGGTAAACGTGACGTTGGGGTTTTCAGGCTCGTTCAGGAGCTTGCGCATGTTCGCGTCGCGCGTGCCGTTGCCGCTGTCGAAGCTGGCGATGGGCGCCGAGATCATGATGCGGCTGGCTGCGGGGTTCGCCGCATCGTAGGCGACCTCGCCCGTCACGCTACGGCTGGTGCCGCGCCAGTTGTGCGATGGATGGCGCCCTCGGTACTCCAGCATACTCGCCTCTGTATCGACGTTGGCCGTCTGGGCAGCAGCCGGGGTGGTGCAGAACGCGAGGGCAAGAGCGAGAACAAGCAGCGGCTTCATGGCAGCGGAGCGCGTGAGTGGTGCAGGCGCCGCAAGGTGCCGCCATGCGCCGTGCGAGCGCAACCCGCCGGACAGCTATGTTACGTCGATCAGCTTGAAGCCCTCGCCGTGCACGGTGACGATGCGGAGCGTTTCGTCGCGCTTGAGCAGCTTACGCAGCTTGGCGATGTAGACGTCCATGCTTCGGGCGTTGTAATAGGTGTCATCGCCCCAGATGTGCTCCAGCGCCACGCGGCGCGGCAACGTCCGGTTACGGTGCGTAGCCAGGAGGTGGAGCAGCCGTGCCTCTTTGTTCGTCAGCGTGAGCGTCTCGTCTGGCGTGTGCAGCGCGCGGGTGCTGGGCTCGAAGCAGAGCTGCCCAAACTGGAGCGGGGCATCGGTCGGCGCCACAGTCGGGCTCGCTGTTGTGCGCCGCAGGATGGCCTGGATGCGCAGCAGCAGCTCCTGCATGCTGAAGGGCTTCGTCAAGTAATCATCCCCGCCCGCGAGAAAGCCTTCGATACGATCCTCCTTCATCTGCTTGGCTGTGAGGAAGAGGATGGGCGTTTGGGCATCCACCTCGCGGATCTGACGGGCGAGTGTGAAGCCGTCGCGCTTCGGCATCATGACGTCGAGGATGCAGAGCGCGGGGGGCGCGGCACGGTAGCCTGCCCATGCGGCCTCGCCATCGCGGTAGAGCGTGGTGGGGTAGCCCTTCAGGTCGAGGTATTCCGACAGGATCTGCCCGAGGTTGGGGTCGTCTTCGGCGAGAAGGATCGGCAGCGCGGCGTCAGGCATGAGCGTAGGGGAGGTAGAGGGTGAAGGTGCTGCCCCGGCCGGGCGTGCTGGTGGCGCTGACCTGGCCGCCGTGCGCCAGCGCCATCGTGTGCACGTAGGCCAGGCCGAGACCGAAGCCCTTCACGTCGTGGCGGTTGCCTGTGGGCACGCGGTAGAAGCGGTCGAACACCTTGCGCAGCGCGTCGCGTTGGATGCCGATGCCGTGGTCCCGCACCGCAATCTCGACGCCCGACTCGCGGTTGCGTGTGGCGATGTGGATGGTGGGCGACTCCGGCGAGTACTTGTTGGCGTTGTCGAGCAGGTTGGTGAGCATCTGCCGCAGGTGCAGCCCGTCGGCGGTGACGACGGCGGGGGTGGCGCCGAGCTCGCTGGTGAGCTGCCCGCCGCGCTGGCTGACCTGCATGGCGAAGGCGCCTTCGATCTCACGCACGATGGTATGCAGGTCCACGGGCTCCATCTTGAGGCCGAGGTCGCCCCGGTCCAGCAAGGCCATCTGAAGCACCTTCTCCACCTGCGTAGCCAGGCGGCTGTTCTCGCTGGCGATCATGGCCGTGTAGCGCGTCTGCAGGTCGGGCGTGTGGCGCACGCTCTCGTCTTGCAGGGCCTCGCAGGCGAGCGAGATGGTCGAGATCGGCGTCTTGAACTCGTGCGTCATGTTGTTGATGAAGTCGGTCTTGACTTCCGCCAGCCGCTTCTGCCGCACGATGAGGTAGAGCGCATAGCCCAGGCAGCCGATGACGAGCAGCGCCAGCAGCCCCGAGGCGACGAGCGGACGCACCACCTCGCGGGCCATGCGCCAGGACTCGTTCGGGAAATGAAGGGCGAGCATCTGGGGCGCGTACTCCCTGGTAACCTCTGAGCTTCCCTGTTGCAAAGATAAGAATTCTCCACTGCCGAGGTGAATTAGCGGAAAGCGCCGTGTGGACGCCTGCACCGCCGTCGTGTCGCCCATGATGGTAGACCACGTGTCGTTACGTTGGTCATAGATGCCCCAGTCAAAGTCCTCCGGCAGGTTGTTCTGGCTAAACTGCGCTGTGAGGACAGGCTCCAGTTCGTCGCGTGGTGTTGGCGTGGCCCCCAGCACATTGCTCAGCCCCTCTGATGTGATAGCCATCAGCGTTTGGACAGCTTTCTTGCGATCATCCGGTCCAGCCGCAGGGTCGGAATCTACCACGCGGAGCGAATCGCGAGCGGCCTCGAACCGAGTTGTTACCTCGTGCCGGAGCGAGTCGAGGAGGATGCGACGCACTTCAATGTGTTGCTCTGGCCCGAGGAAGGTTGCTGCGTCGCCTTCGCTGGCCTCAAAGCGGACCGTGTTTTTTTGTATCACATAGCTGGCGAGCGAGTCGCGGCGCACCTCAGGCCCGTCCCGATCTGAGCCGATGGCGATGACAACGGTACCTTCGGGGTTTGACATCAAGTTGTAGACCGAGACCATCGCGGCCTGCACGCGCAGGTCGAACTGCTCGCGGGCTTCGTCTAGGCTCTGCCGCCAGATGTACGCCTGCAGCCCCACGACCGCTAGGGCCGCCAGCGTCATCAGGCTAATCATCCATCGGAGTTGAACTTTGGTCATGGCGAGCTAGAGCGGAATGGGCAGCACTCCTATGTATGCCACTGCGCAGGAGTTCAGGCGCTTAACATCTTTTAACACGCGTTAACGGCGCTGTTAACGTCTGAACAGCGGGTCTCCCCGTAGAGGAGTGCATCGGATTCACCAACACCAACCACTGCACCAGCATCATGAAACGCATCGCTTCTATCGCCCTCGTCATGCTTCTCGCACTCCTAACAGCCCTGCCCAGCGTGGCTCAGGAGGGCACCGTCCGCTACAAAGAAACGCGCAAGCTGGAGGTCGAGCTGCCGCCTGAGATGGCGCAGATGGCCGACCAATTCCCCACAGAGCGCACGGCCAACTACCAGCTGCTGTTCAGTGAGACGGCTTCGCTTATGCAAAGCGCGCCTGATGCCGAGGAGGACGAGAACCAGGACATCGAGCTGGACAACGGCAACGGTACCATCCAATTGCGCTTCGCCGGAGCTGGGCGGGATGAGAATGCTACCTACATCGACTTTGACGAACAGCAGAGCATCGAAAAGAAAGACTTCCTGGGCCGCACGTTCCTCATCTCGGGCGATGCGCACACGCTGCCCTGGCGCCTCACCGATGAGCGCAGCGAGTTCCTGGGCTACGTCGCACAGAAAGCCGTGGCTACGCGCGATACGACTACGATTGAGGCGTGGTTCACGCCAGAAATCCCCGTTCCGGCAGGACCCAACTCGTACGGCGGTCTGCCTGGCCTCATCCTCGTGCTCACCATCGACGACGGCCGCACGACGTATGTGGCCGAAGAGGTGACGCTAGCCGCTCTGGAGGAGCCCATTGAGGCCCCCAAGAAAGGACGTGAAGTGAGCAGCGCGGAGTTCAAGCAGATCGTGGAGGAGAAGATGAAAGAGATGCAGTCTGGCGGGACGGGCACCTTCATCATCCGGCAGTAGGCGCACGCAAGCCTATCGGTTGCCATCTACATCCACACATTGTACAAGGGAGGGATTGCCATGTATGCACGTTTTCGCCGTACGCTCGCTTGCTTAGGACTCGCGCTGATGTTGGGAGGCCTCGGCGCCGTGTCCAGCCTGGCTCAAAGCCGCGTGGAGGTCAGCGGCGTCATCACCGACACCACCGATGTGGGGCTACCCGGCGCCACCGCCGTGCTCCTGCAGAAAGCCGACTCGGTGATGGTCAGCTTCGGCGTCACGAAGAGCGACGGCGCCTTCCGGCTGCGCCGCGTGCCTGCGGGCGACTATCTGTTGCAGGTCACGTTCGTAGGGCTGGAGCCGCTGATGCACCCCGTCACCGTAGCGGATGCCAACGTGGACGTGGGACGGCTGGCGCTGCAAGAGGCGGTCTCGGAGGTGGGCACGCTCGTCATCAGCGCCGACCGCATCCCGATGTCGATCTCGTCGGATACGCTGATCTACAACGCCGACGCGTTCGGCGCGCCAATTAACGCCAACGTGGAGGACTTGCTCAAGCGCTTGCCCGGCATCGAGGTGGAGCGCGATGGGTCGATCAAGGCCAACGGCGAGGACGTGCAGCAGGTGCTGGTGGATGGCAAGGAGTTCTTCGGCAACGACCCGCGCATCGCCACGCGCAACCTGCCCGCCGACGCCGTGGACAAGGTCAAGGTGTTCGACAAGCAATCGGAGATGGCGGAGTTCACAGGCGTTGAAGATGGCGAAGAGGCGCGCACCATCGACCTCCAGTTGAAGGAGGACCGACGCAAAGGCTACTTCGGCAACGTGAGCGGTGGCTACGGGCGCGACACCGACGGCGACCGCTACGAGGGCAAGGCCAGCATCAACCGCTTCAGCCCCACCGCACAGCTGTCGCTGCTGGCCAATGTCAACAACATCAACGCACAGGCCTTCTCGCCGATGCAGATGCTGCAGATGAGCGGTGGCCTAGAAGAGCTGGCTGCAGGCGGTGGGGGCATCATCACCGTAGGCAACATGTCAGGGCTGGGCGGCATGGGCGGCAGCGACGGCATCTCGAGCACGTCGATGATTGGGCTGAACGCCAACCGCGAGTTTGGTAGCAAGACCGACATCCGCAGCAGCTACTTCTACAACGGCGTGGACAATGTGCTGAACCAGACCAGCTTTCAGCGCCAGCTGGCGGGCTCCGCGATCTCAGCCGAGACGGAGCAGGTGCAGGCGCGCAACACCGAGAACGCCAATCACCGTCTCAACCTAAACGCACTGCACAAAATGGCCGACGGGCACGACCTGCGCTTCCGTGGCAACCTGAACGTCACCAACCGCAACTCGACCTCAGACACCAACCGGAGCACACTGGGCGCCGATGGGCTGCTCGCCAACAGCAGCACCAGCGCCTACACCTCCGACGGCAACGACTGGGGCGGCGAGGGGCGGCTGACGTACCGCAAACGCTTCGGCAGCAACGGCACCAGCCTCGTCGCCGACCTGCGCTCACGCTTTACCACGGGCGACGCCGATGCCCGCCTCGACGCTGCCAACCGCTTCTTTGAGTTCGGCAATGTGCTGACCAACGAGGAGCTGGCGCAGCTCCAGCAGCAAGCGAGCGATCTGCTCTCCAACCGGGCGCAGGTCTCGCTCACGCATCCGTTCACCAAGCGTCTGTCGCTGCAGCTGCGCGGTGAGTACCGCACCATCAACGAGGACCAGACCAAGACCTTCTTCGATCAGGTCGGCAGCGACCTTGTGCGCAACGACCTCCTCAGCTCCGCGCTCGACCGCACGTTTGCCTACACGCAAGGCGGCGCGGTGGCGCGATGGAACAGCGACAAGCTCTCGGGAAGCGTGGGCGCCACGCTCCAGCAGTCGCAGCTGGAGGGCACACTGCGGGATGTCAGCACTGCCATCGACCGCCGGTTTACGCACGTCCTGCCGTCCGCCTCGCTGCAGTACCCCGTGGCCGACGGCGCCAACCTGCGGGCGCGCTACCGCACCTCCACGCGCGAGCCGTCGATGCGCGAGCTGCAGCC
>JBCCMF010000113.1:0-12163 GCA_039026435.1 Bacteroidota bacterium | reverse complement strand
GTTTGGCTTTGTGCCGGGACAGAAGGCCGGGCTCCTCCGCATCCGGCAGGGCGCCAACGCGTTCGACCCGAACTACTTTGTCAACACGACCGACGCCACCGTGGGCGTAGAGGGTGGGCGGATCGGGCTCTTCAACGGGCTCGGCTACGGCGGGGGCGGCCAGCTCTACGCCATCGTGCAGGTGCCCGCGCTCCAGAGCAACCCGCCGAACTTCGCCACCGACCGCGCCTTCCAGGCCGTCAGCGTTGACCTGGCGACGGGGTCCACCGACGTGCTCCCGCTACCGCTCGGCAACAGCATCGCGACGGGCGTGGCGTTCGTGGATGACCTCGTTGTCTTCGGGCTCTCGACGTCGAGCGGCGTCGGCCTCTACACGTACGACCCGGCGAGCGGATTGGCCAGCAGCAGCCCCGTCGTCTCCACGCAGGGCGACCCCACCCGCGTGCTGGCCTTCGAGAACTGAGTGCCGGACGCCGTCGTCCACGTGTGGCTGGGCGGCGGCGGTTTCTTGCGCCCATGAGCGGCTACAACTGCCGCAGGTAGCTCACTTTGAAGATGGCTTGTTGCTGCGTCAGGAAACGCTCGGGGCTGCCTCGGCGGAGCGTGTCCTCCACGAAGAAGCGGCTGTCGTTGAAGACGAGGTAGACGTAGGAGAGCGGGCTGAACTCCCAGCTGAAGCGCACATTCCACGCGCCTCGGTCGGCGAAGGTGTTGTACTGGTAGAACGCGTTGAGCTGCACGCGCGGGTTGAGCGCCAGCCGCAGCTCGGGGATGATGAGGTGCGATGTCGCTTCCTGCTCGGTGGGGCCGACGTCCGTGATGTGGTTGTAGACGTAGTCGAGCCGAAAGGCCACATGGGGCGATGGGGATGCGCGGAACGCTGCTTCGGCGGTCGTAATCATACCATCAAAGTAGGGCCCCGTTTGCGCCTCAAGCGAGCCGGCCACTTTGCGCGAGAGGTCGGAGCCGAGGAAGAGGCCGTACTGCGTGAACTGGTAGTTGCCGGGCGCAATGGACAGCCCCAGCGGACGAAAGCCGCCCGCTTCGGCATCGTTGAGGTTCTGCCAGTTGAAGACCACGAACGGGCTGATCTGTGCCCCGCTCTCTGAGATCATATTGATGGGGCGTACCTGGAGCGAGGCTTCTTGGAAGCGCCGCGTGCTGTACTCGTGGTAGGCGTAGGCCGTGAAGCCTGGCCCGAAGTTGCGGACAAACGAGGGGCGCCAATCGGGACGAATGTCAAGGATGGCCGCCGGGCTGGTCACGATCAAGTCAGAGCGTCCCACAAAACCGATTCCCGCGTTGTAGTCATCGCTGATGACGCCTTGGACGTGCCCCACATAGCCCCAGTCGGCCCGGTTGCGGATCCATGTGTGTGCGGCGAAGCCGTCGCCCGGGGCGCCCTCGGTGACCGACTGCGACACGAGCCAGTCGGCGGCAAACGACTCGGTGGGCTGGGCGAAGCCGTCGAGCGTCACGGTGGCATTGGTGGTGGCCTGCTGGTCGCCGAGTGCGGCGTCCTGCCTGAGCGTGACGAGGCCGCCCACCTGCCCGGTCGGGCCCACATTCTGGAGGTAGCGGCCCACGCCGAACCAGGCATCCGGTGTCTGTGTGTTGCCGCGCTGCCGCATGAGGAGGCCGCCGCCGCTGCGCTTGGCCGTCCGCGAGACAAAGCGGGCGCCGCCGTCCAGCGTCAGCGGTTGGCCAGCGTTATCCAGGCCGATGCGCCGGCTGAAAAAGGGCACGATGGAGAGTGAGCTGCCTAAGTCGAAGAGCTCGGCGTTCTCCAGGAAGAACGCTCGGCGCTCGGGAAAGAAGACCGAGAAGCGCGAGAGGTTGATGACCTGGCGGTCGGCATCGGCCTGTGCAAAGTCAGTGTTGACGGTGAGGTCGAGCACGCTGTTGCTGGTGACCGCCCACTTGAGCTCGCCGCCGATATCGGGGGTGGTGTCTGAGGCGTCACCTAGGCGGTTGTAGACGGTAGTGGCGTAAGGCTGTATGCGTACGTTTCGGCCTGGCGGCGGAGGCTCTAGGCCCGCCACGTCGCCGCCGTACTCCATGTAGTGCCCGTTGAGCGCCCGTGGATATGGTCCCCAGGCGTGGACCTCGTTGGCACGGCGGATCTTCCGCACAAAGTTGACGCGCCATGTAGGTAGGGCATCGACTGGGTAGCGCAGCGTGGCCCACGGGATGGCCAGCTCCACGGTCCAGCCTTCGGGCGTCACCTGCGTGCGCGCTTGCCAGACGGCGTCCCACTCCGTGTTGAGTTGCACGCCGTTGGCTACGAGCATGTCGCGTTGCGTAGCCATGGGCGTGACCTGGAGCGAGATGACGGCACCTCCGTCGCCGAAGGGATCGAGCATGACGCCGAAGACGTCGTTGTCGGCCCATGCAAAGTCGCGGCGGAGGTCGGGTACGCGCATACCCGCGCGGCCGGTGCTGTCGGCCATGTGGGCGGCTACGTATAGGTTGCGCTCGTCGAAGCCCATCCACACCGTGGTCGGCTGCGCCGCAGGTTCGCCGTGGTTGGGCTCCACCTGTCGGAAGTCTGAGATCGGCTGGAGCTGCTGCCACGCGGCGTCGTCAAGCTGGCCGTCGATGGTAGGTGCGGTGCTTAGGCGTTGGGCCTGCATCAGGCCAGCCTGCGCCCACGCGGGAACCGCGAAGAGGGTAAACAGGAGAAGCGAGATCGAGAAACGCATCGGCGAAGACAAGGCTAGCGCTTAGACAGCGGGGAGCGGACGAGCTAGCCTCAGGGTGAAGAGACAGAGGCTGTAGCTGCCGGGAGCGCAGTGAGCCGGGTGTGGAGGCCCTTGATGGCGTCAAGCAGCGCCTGCTGTACCTCGACCATCTGCTCCGGCGTCACGTCGGGCGCGTCGTGGCTGTGGTCATGATCATGGTCATGGCTGTGATCGTGGCCGTCTTCGTGCGCGCCTTCTGGCTCCACCATGAACGTTTCCCACGTTTCCAGGTCGGCGGTGATCGCAGTGAGCGAGTCTGCCAGCACGTCCGAGTCACCGGCCTGAGCCTGGAGGTCGGCGAGCAGCGTCCGTACGTCCGACTCGACGACGACGAGGGAGTCGTGCAGGCTGAGGGCTTCGGTTTGAAACGCCTCGGCTTCGTGATCGTGGTCGTGCCCCTGGCAGCCGCTCCAGAAGAACGACAGGAAGCCGTAGAGCGCAACGGTGAGCAGACGAGCAAATTGGGTAGCGAACATCACAGTGATGGGGTCTGAATGAGTGGAAGGCCCTGGCTGCGCCAGTCGCGGAGCAGGCCAAGAGCATCGAGAGTACTGTCGGGGTTGAGGTGAGCAGGGCGCCTGTCGCGGTAGGCGCTGAGCACGTTCATGGCGGTGTGGTAGCGCGCCGAGTCTACTGCCGTGGGCGTGTGGCCCTTCGGGATGGCGTAGGTGAAGTAGCCCCGCTCGGCGGCGTGGACGGGGATGTGGAAGAAGTCGCGGGTGACGAACTGATCGGTGCGGTCGGCCTCCTCGGCGGCGGCCACGAAGAAGTCAATGGCGTAGCCGGGGTAGCCAAACAGCAGCCCGTAGCCGCGGAAGCGTCGGTACGGCTCGGCGTGCTCCACGGCGCCGACGATCACGGATGGCGCGGCCTCGCCCGATACGCCCCAGTGTGCCCACACGTCGGCCGTCGCATCCATCAGCGCATGCACACGTGGCCTGTCGACCACCGTGAGTTGGAGGTAGCGCACGCCGTCGTACGCGTTGCGGTAGGGCACCAGGACGGCTTCGGCGGTGCCACAGCGGAAGACCTCGGCGATGCGGTGCCACTGCGCCACGCGGGCGAGTGCGGCCTCGGTGGGGAACGCGTCGGGCGGCGTCTCAATCGAATCCGGTGGCGCTATGCGCAGGGTCAGCATGCCCACGCTGCTCATCGGCTTGAGGGGCGCGGCGAGGGTGTAGAGCGCTTCATGGTCCAGGGCGTGCGCCAGGAGTGAGTCGGCCACCGCGCGGTCGGCAGGGGCGAGGCGCTCGAACGGGAAGCACGCAGCCATCGGCTCACCCGCGCTTGGCGTGCGCAGGCTGCTGCATCCGGCCAGCAGAAGCACCAGCAACAGGCTATGACGGGGGCGGCGTCGGCTCACTGGTCCAGGTACTTGGCGTCGGTCATGCGGTAGAACATGCCCATCTGGTCGATCTCCTCCTTCTCTAGCACGGCGAAGGTGCCGCTCAGCGTGATGGGCTCATACGTGAACGCGACGGGGTCGTCGGTCTTGACCTCGACGAACGACTCCGGGCCGCCAGGCATGCAGTAGTAGCAGTCCGCCAGCGGGAAGGTGCTCAGCAGGAAGTGCGTCACGGTGATGCCCTGTTCGAGCGGAATGATGTAGCCCTTCAGCGTCACCTCGGTCTCGTGGAGCGCCTGCACGGCCTCGCTGAAGGTGACCTCATACTCAAAGTCTTCGAGGACCTCGTACGTATAGCCCGCCAGCGTCTCCCACACGTCGTCCTCGATGGGTGCCGCATCGTCAGGGGCATCGCCAAAACCGGCATGCTCTGGAAACGCCGCGGCGTCGAGCATCGGCATCCGGTCGATGGCCGGTCCGGTCCCAAAGGCCAGGGCGCCGCCCAGCGTGGCGAACGCGATCAGCACGACGGCCCGGAAGGACACGCGCGGTAGGGAGTCGAGGTGGTAGGGCATGGAGCGTAGAGGCAGGTAGCGTGACGTCGGTTGAAACCGCGTAGTCTCACTGGCGATCCCAAGCGGCGGGCGATGCTTGGAGGTGGCGAAGATGAGCGGTGAGGTCACTCAGGCTGGGGTGCTGCGACCGCTGCTCGCCCCGATGCAGGTGCCACTGCGTCGCATCGGCTTCGTCGTGGATCTCGATGTGCCAGCGGTCGGCGCTGGGCGTGGCGTGGATGGCGAGGCCTTCGCGTTCCAAGGCGCGCTGCGTCCAGTAGCGGAGGATGCCCCCGCCCTGCAGGCTGACGTGCCCCGAGACCGCGTTGTGTACGCGAAAGGCGCCGTGCTGGCGGTCGAAGTCGACGCCCTCGTTGGCGAAGGCAGCCTCGAACGCGCCGCTGAGCACGAGGTCTTCGGGCGCGCCCGTCTGGAGCGGTCCGCCCTTCGGCAGCAGCCAGATACGGTCGGCGCTGCGGAGGGCGAGGTCGAGGTCGTGGGTAGAGATGAGGATGGCGCGGTTCGTCTCGCGGGCCATGCGCCTCAGCAATCGCATCGCCTCTACCCGGCGCGGCAGGTCGAGGAAGGCGGTGATCTCGTCGAGGATCATCATGCGCGGCTCCTGCGCCAGCGCCCGGGCCAGCATGATCTTCTGGCGCTCGCCGTCGCTGAGATCGGACACGTTGCGGTGCGCCAATTCCTCGGCACCGACCACGCGGATGGCCCACTGGATGACTTCGTGATCCGCCTCGCCGAGCGTGCCCGACCAGTTGGTGTGCGGGTAGCGGCCCAGCCCCACCATCGCGTAGCCCGACAGCAGCCCCGCGTTGACGCGCTCGGTGAGCACCACGCTCAGCCGCTTGGCCCGCTCACGTGCGGGCATGTCGTGGATATTCTGGCCATCGATCAAGATCGACCCCGACAGCGGTGCCTGCATCCCCGCGATCGTCCGCATCAGCGTGGACTTCCCCGCACCGTTCGGCCCCAGCAGGCAGACCAGCTCGCCCTCGTTGAGCGTCAGGTTGATGGCCTCGGCCACCACGTACGTGGGCGTGCGCGGTGCCGTGTAGCCGATGGATAGGTGTTCGATGGTCAGCATAGCTCGGGGTTACATAGCGAGGCTGCGCATGTGCTTGTTGCGCAGGATGACCCAGATGACGACGGGCGCGCCGATGAGTGCGTTAATGGCGTTGAGGTGCAGGAAGTGGCGCTCCCACGGCAGGTGGACGAACAGGTCGCCGCCCAGGCCGAGCGCGGCGCCCATCAGCAGCACGGCGGGCATGAGGATGCGGTGATCGGAGGTGTTGAACAGCCCACGACACAGGTGCGGCACGATCAGTCCGATGAACAGGACGGGTCCGCAGTAGGCGGTGATGGGCGCCGCGAGCAGCACCGTACTGGTCAGCGCCATCATGCGGGCGCGCTCTACCGATAGGCCCAGCGTAGCCGCGTACTGCTCGCCCAGCAGCAGCGCGTTCAGCGGCTTCACCAGCAGCAGCGCCGTAGCGATGCCCGCGATGACCATCGGGATGAGGATGGGGAAGTGGTCCCAGTGTACCCCGGCGAAGCTGCCGTCATTCCACGAGGCGAAGACCTTGCCCTGCGTCTCGTTGGTGAAGTGCAGCACCACGCTCACCAGCCCCTGCGCGAGGAAGCCCAGCATCAGCCCCATGATCAGCAGCGTGATGGTGCTCACCCGCCGCGACACCGAGGCGATGGCGGCGAGCACGAGCGCAGAGCCCAAGCCCGCCCCAGCCACCAAGCTCAGGTTGTCTAAGAACACGAAGCGCTCCAAGAACGTGGAGCCGACCACGGCCCCCGCAACGACCACGAGGGCCACGCCCAACTGCGCGCCTGCGGTGATGCCCAGCGCCCATGGCCCCGCCAGCGGGTTGCGGAAGAGCGTCTGCAGCTGCAAGCCTGCCGCGCCCAATGCCGCGCCGCCCACCAGCGCCGTGATGGCGCGCGGCAGCCGCAGCTCGTACAGGATGGTGGACCACGCCGCCTGCGAAGCCTCCCCGCCGACGAGCATCACCAGGATGTCGCGGAGCGGGACACGGACGACGCCGATCGTCAGCTCTAGCAGGAACAGCCCGGCTACGCCTGCCGCCAAGAGGCCGAACGCCAGCGGGCGCAGCGTAGTGCGCAGGTCGCTTTGGGCCAGCGGGATGGGCGGGCCTTTGGTGTCGGGCTTGGCAGGCAGCGCCGAAGAGAGGGTAGACATAAACAGAGCCTGGAAAAGCGTCAGTGGGGGAGCTGCTCAAGGAAAAACAGCTCGTGGCCCGGCAGCACGCCGGGGTGGAGGACGGAGACGAGGTCTTGCAGCACCACGTCGGGCCGCACCAGCGCTGTCTCGTACCAGTCGTACGCGTCGTGTTCGGGCACGGCGCGCTTGTGGATGTGGTACACCTGCCCGGAGCGGAACGCGGGGATGATCTCCATCGGCCCCGCCGCCTCCAGCGTCTCACGGTCAACGTGATCCGTCAGCCAGTATTGCGCGTCCGTCCCTCGCTCCAGCACGGCTTCGGTGCTGACAGTGATGGCGGTCTCGCCGGAGTCGGGCGTGAACGGGTTGCGCCCGCCCGCGTCGGCGAGGGCCTGCGCCATCCAGCTTCCGGCCTCGATCCACCAGCGCCCGCCGCTGCTCAGCGGGCCGCCCCAGATGGCCACGGGGTTGGCGTCGAGGTCAGCCACTTGCGTTTTGAGGTCGAGGTAGCGCTGCGCCACGCCGTCGAAGTAGACGTTGGCGTCGGCCTCGGCGTTGAGGAACAGGGCGGTGTGCTTGACCCACTCGGCTTGTCCTAGGATGGTGGGCTCGCCCCAGCCCACGATGGGCACCGTCGCCAGGCCGAGGTCGCGGCCCTGCGTCACCGCCTCGCTGTGGTCGAGGCTGGAGGTGAAGAGGAAGACGACGCTCGGCTCGTTGGCCAGCAGCATCTCGAAGTTGGGCGCCCCATGAAACGATTGGCCCACGCTGATCAGCTCGCCGTCGTCCCAGCGCTGGCGCAGCGTCGCGTTGTAGATGCCGCCGCCGGCCAAGCCCATCACGCGATCCACGTAGCCCAGCGCATCGGCACGGGCCACGCTGCCGTCTTCGTTCGACGCCATCGACCGGATGGGCACCTCGACGACCGCGGCATCGGCGAGGTCGCCGTCCAGCGGTGGGGCAGGCGTGCCGCACTGCACCAACACCACCGTATCCGACACCTCCGGGCCCCACTCCGAGCCCGCCACGTTGCCGCGAAGCACCTTGTAGTGGCCGTGGTACGTCACCTGAAAGCGCTCGGCATAACGCGGCTGCACTTTGTCGGGGAAATAGTCGATGTTCGGGTCGAAGGCATCGACGCACGCCGCCGTCAGGTTGGCACCGGGAGCGCCTGAGACGCGCGTCCATCCATCGGCGTCCTCGGATGTCTGAGCAGCGGGCTGGCAGGCGGAAAGCACGAGCAGCAAGGCTGCGCAAAGTGTTGCACCAATTCTGAGAGTTGCTGGCGCGCCCCAGCTTGTCATCCCGAGCGCAGCCGAGGGATCTCCCCCGGTGACGGATTGCACAACCCGAAGGGGGGAGATCCCTCGACTCTGGCCTTCGGCCTCCGCTCGGGATGACACGATTAGGCGTCGTGCTGCATGCTGTATGATCAGAGCGGGCTTCATGGCTTCGGGAAGGTGCCGAGGTATATCGTCTCGTGGTCAGGCAGCACGTCGGGGTGGATGAGGGCGATCAGGTCGGCCAGGACCTGGTCGGGCCGTACGAGCGCGGTCTTGTAGTAGTCGTAGGCGTTGTGCTCCCACTTGGTGCGCTTGTAGTTGTGGTAGAGTGCGTCGGCGCGCCACGCGGCGAACTGGCTCATGTAGTTGGTGGGCGGCAGGTCGGCGGAGTGGATGTCGCCGATGATCCAGTGGTCGGCGTCGCCGCCTTGGACGAGCAGCTGCTCGCTGGCGATGGGCTCGCCGTCGTTGCGGCGGTCGCCCTCAAAGTCAGCGAACGGGTTGAAGGCGCCGGCATCGGCCAGCAGGCGGGCTTCTAGGTTGTTCTGGTGCATCATCCAGCGCCCGTTGCCGCTGTAGTAGCCCCAGAGCACGGTGGGCAGGTCGGCCTCCTCGGCGATCTCAGCGCGCAACGCCGCCACGCGCTCCGTCACCTCGTCGAAGATCGCGTTGGCCTCGGCCTCGGCGTTGAAGAACAAGGACGTGTACTTCACCCACTCGGCGCGGCCCAGGTAGTGCGGCTCGGCCCACTCGAACGTGGGCGCGACGGCGGCGCCTAACTCGCGCGCCCGGCCTAGCGACTTCGCGTTGCTCGGGGCGTCCACGGTCATCAGCGCAATGTCAGGCTGCGTGGTCAGCAGCACCTCCAGCTTGGGCTCGCCATGCCAGCTGTAGCCGACGGTGCCGATCTCGCCCGACTCGGCCCGCACGCGCAGGTCGTCGTCGTAAATCGACAGCCCCCCGACGGCCACGAGTTGGTCGATGCGGTCCAAGGCTTCGACGAAGGCCAGCGTACCGTCGTTGTTGACGGCGATGGTGTTTGCGGGGATCGTCAGGACGGTGGCATCGGCGAGGTCGCCTGTGGGCGGAGGGGTGGGTGTGCCGCGCTGGACGAGCACGACAACATCCTCCGTTAGCTCGGCGGGGTCGTCGCTCTGCCACGCGCGCAACTCGGCATGCGTCCGCACGACCTTGTAGTGCCCGTGGTAGCTCACCGTGAAGTGCTCGGCGTGCTCCACCGTCACCTTGTCGGGGAAGTAATCGGCATCTGGGTCGAAGCCAGCCATCGTGAAAGCGGTCGCGGTCGCAACGTCGGGGCTTGGCTGACACGCAACGAGCAATGCGCCCAGGCTGAGGGCGAGCAGGCGAGCGGGATAAGCTAGGAGGCGACTACGCATGGCGAGGTCAGACGTTGACGGTGAGGGCGGCGTTGAAGCGGGCGTCGAGCTGGGCGGGACTCAGCGTCCCTGCGACGCCGAGCACAGCCAAACGACTCTGCATCGGGCCGTCCCAGTCGCTGGGCCATGCGTCCACGAACCGCGTGGCGAGGCTGCGGCCGACCAGGTGGAAGCGCACTGGCTTCGGGCTGTCCGCTACGGCGACGATGCCCTTGGCGCGGATCACATCGGTGGGGAGGTCGGCGATGGTGCGGCGCAGCGCGTTGAGTGAGGCGAAGGGCGTATCGGATTCGAAGACCCACGTGTCGAAGGCGTCAAGGTGCTGCGCCACGGAACGGTCACGGGCGGCGGGGTCGAGCAGACCCGTCAGGACGTCGTCGTTGGTATCGAGCAGCAGCGTAGGCGAGAGGTCGGCGCTGTCGAGCAGGCGGGCGCCGGGCGAGAGTGCGGCGATCCAGTCTTCGGCGGCCCAAAGGGCGGGGGCACCGTGCTGTGCCGTCTTGCTCAGCACGACTACGCTGGCGCCGCGCACCTGCGCCTCGGCGAGCGCCGCCGCCTCATCGGAGGGCCACTGGTTGACTTGCCCGACGTCTACGACCGCCACCACGGCGGCGAGGCGCACAAGCGGCTGCACGCTCGCACCCACCAGCGGCATTACAATCCCGAGCGGGTCCGACACGCCCGAGGCTTCGATCAGGATGTGCTCCGGCGGCTTCGACGAGCCCGCCAGCGCCCTGATCGCGCTCACCAGCCCGGCCGAGAGCGAGCAGCACACGCAGCCGCCCTCCAGCGCCAGCACGGTGCTGCCATCGACGTCCATCTCGGAGGCGTCTAGGTTGATCGCACCAAAGTCGTTGACGATCAGGCCCAGCCGCCGCCCGCGTGCGCCTGCGCTCGTGACAAGCTGGTTGATGAGCGTGGTCTTGCCCGCGCCAAGAAAGCCGGTAACCACGGTGACGGGAATGGGCTGCTGCGGCGTCATGCGCGCGTCCGCTGGGCGCGCAGGTTGACGATATGCCCCAAGATAAGGAGCACCGATCCCGCGACGGTGACCAGCGTCTCGCCTTGCTCGCCCAGCGCCTCTTCGCCCAGCACCGCGCCGATGAGCAGCGCCAGCCCGCCGACGAGCAGTGCAGGCACGAGCGCGTTGCGGTGCCGCTTGTAGCTGGGCCACGCCACGAGGAGCACGATGCCGGAGAGTACAACCGTCAGGCCGATGTGGATCGCCTCCGAGGCCATCCACGCCAGCGCGCCCGTGGCGATGAGGGGCACCGCCAGGCAGTGCAGGAAGCAGAGGGTGGAGAGGAAGATGCCGGTGGCGTCGAGCCGAGGCTGTGCAGCGAGCGTTGTCATGGCGTTATCGTGCTGGAGTTAACGAAGAACAGCGGGTGCATAATGTACGCCCGATGCGATGAGGTCGTTGTTGATGAGGGCGCCTGCGCCAAATCCCGCCGCTGCGGCCAACGGCACGGCCTGCATGGGCGTGGTCATATCGCCGCAGGCCCAGACGTTCGGGGCACTGGTACGGTAGAGGTCATCGACGGCAACGTGGCCCGCCTCGGTGCGCTCCAGGCCGAGGGCGTCGGGCAGCGGACCGCGAGGGCGCTGGGCAGGCTGGATGTACACAGCGCCCGCCGTGCGCGTGGCGCCATCGGCAAAGGCCACCGCGTGGACGGTCCGTTCGTTGACTTCCAGTGCGCGGACCTCGCGCTCGTCGATGTGCACGCCGCGTCCTGCGAGCCTTGCCCGTGCGTCATCGGCGAGTGCGTCGCCGTTGGTGCAGAGCGTGACGTCGTCGGTCCACCCCAGGAGCAGCCCAGCTTGATGCACGGCCTGATCGCTCGCGCCGAGGATGGCAGTCGGCTGCCCGCGCAGTTCGTAGCCGTGGCAGTACGGGCAGTGGACCACCGTCTCGCCCCACGCCTCGGCGAGTCCGGGGATGTCGGGCAGGAGGTCTTCCACACCCGTAGCCAGCAGCAGCCTACGGCCCGTGAGTGGGACGCTGTTGGCTACGTGCAGCGTGACGCCCGCTTCGCTGGCGTGGGCATCGACGGCGTTGGCGTGGATGAACCGGGCGCCGTACTGCTCGGCCTGCTCGCGGCCGATCCTGCGAAGCTCGCTTGGCGGCGTGCCGTCGCGGGTGAAGACGTTGTGGGCGTGAGCGGCAGGAGCATTGCGACCCGGTCCGCCGTCGAGGACGACCACAGAACGCCCCGCCCGCGCCAAGACGAGCGCGGCATTCAAGCCTGCAGGACCGGCACCTGCGATGAGCACATCGGCATCAAAAACAGTCATGGCGAATCAGAGCTGATGGTGTCGATAGCGCCGGTAACCAGCCCCGCCGAAGATCAGCCCCAATGCCAGCATGAGCAGCAGCGGTGCAGCTAGAGAGGCGGCGGAGGCGCGAAGCGTGGGCTCGACAAAGCCGAACGGCGGCAGCGCGTCGTAATCGGCGGGCCGAAGCGGCGTATTGGCGAAGAGCATCGGCACGAAGAACGCTTTCCATTCATCGTGGAAGTCGTGCACGGAGGTCATGAATGACGCATGGCGCGTGTGTCCCGTGCCGGCGATCTCCAAGAATGCCTGTTGCGTCAGTACGGTGGGCGAGAGGTAGCCGAGGGCGCGGATCAGCCGCTG
>JBCCMF010000112.1:0-12641 GCA_039026435.1 Bacteroidota bacterium | reverse complement strand
TACTTCGTTAAAGGTGGTCCCGATAGTCCTGAGAATCTGCTAGGGTACATCGACTTCGATGACACCTACTCGCTCAAGGTACCGGGCGAGCAGCGCGAGGGCGAAGCAGCTACCGCCCCGCTGCACCGCTACGAGCCGCACCTCGACGACTGGAACGCAGGGGATCCCACGTGGCAAGGCGGCAAGGGGAAAGCGCTTATCGGTGCCATTAACTATCTCGCAAGTAAAGGCCTCAACGTGTTCTCGTTCCTGACGATGAACGTGGAGGGCGACGGGCAAGAGGTGTGGCCATGGGTAGAGCCCGAGGTCCGAGACCGCTACGATGTGTCGAAGTTGAACCAGTGGAACATCGTCTTCACGCATGCGCACGAACTCGGCATGTACCTCCACGTGAAGACACAGGAGACCGAAAATGACCTGCTGATGGATGGCGGCGAGTTAGGTCCAGAGCGGCGCATCTACTACCGAGAGTTGGTGGCCCGTTTTGGTCATCATCATGCACTCAACTGGAACTTGGGCGAAGAATTGAACCACTGGTTACCGGAGGAACTCAGTGACACCACACAAGCCCTGGCCAAGGAATACGCCGCCTACATCCGCGACCTCGACTCATACAACCACCCCATTGTTGTCCACACGTGGCCAGGGCATTACGAGCAGGTCTACCGTCCGCTCCTCGGCCCTGAACACATGATCGACGGCGCATCCATCCAAACCGAGTTTAACAATGTGCATAACGAAACGCTCAAGTGGATCAATGCGTCGGGCGCGTCAGGCAGGCAGTGGGTCGTGGCCAACGATGAGCAGGGCAGCTACAAGACCGGCGTTACGCCCGACGGCCCTGATAGCAACCGCGACGACATCCGGCAGCACACGCTATGGGGTAACCTGATGGCTGGTGGCGCAGGCGTCGAGTACTACTTTGGGTACGAGCTTCCGCAGACTGACCTCGATATGGAAGACTGGCGGAGCCGCGACCTGGCCTGGGGCGACGTGGACAAAGCGCTCACGTTCTTCCGCGAGCACCTGCCCTTCTGGGAGATGGCGTCGGCCGATAACCTCGTGAGCGGCAGTCGTGCCTACGGCTTTGCCAAGCCGGGCGAGATCTACGCCGTCTACCTGCTCGACGGCGGCACGGCACAGCTCGACCTGGGCGATGGCGACCAGTCGTACGCGGTCCAGTGGTACGACCCGCGCGAGGGCGGCGCCTTGCAGGACGGCTCGGTCACTTCGGTGAGCGGCCCCGGCATGGTCAGCCTCGGCAATGCGCCGTCCGATGGCGAAAGCGACTGGGCGATCTTAGTGACGGCGCAGTGATGGCCTACGGGGTGGTGAGCGCTACTCGAACTGCGAGCGGAACGCGGCGAAGGCTTCGTGCAGCTCGGCGAGTTGCTGCTTGAGGCTGGCCACTTCGGCTTCGAGCGCGTCGAGGCGGTTGCTGCTGCCTGTGGTGAGGGTGGCCTCGGCCTCCAGGGCGTCGAGGTCGGGGGGGCCGCTGAGCAGGTGGGCGTAGCGCGCCTCCTTGCGTCCCGGCTGCACGGGCAGGGCAGTGATGAGGGCAGGGAGCCGCTCTTCTCGGTCCTCGCCCAGGTCGGCCAGGATCTTCTCTACGGCCTCCATCGACTCGAAGTCGTACATGCGGCCCGTGCGCGCCCGGATCTCGCCGACGGTCTGCGGCCCACGTAGCAACAAGACAGCCAGCACGGCACGATCCGCCTTGCCCATGTCCATGACTTGCGGCAGCGCATGGCGGTATTTCGTGCTGCGGCTGCTCATGCCCGACGCCGTCCCCACCAGCCGACGCCGCTTGAGCGTGTCGAGCGCAATCTGCACGTCGTCGGCGCTGTAGGCTACGACGGGCTCGCGGTTGGTTTTCTGATTGCACGCCTGCCGCAGGGCGTTGATGGTCATCGGGTAGTAGTCGGGCGTGCTCAGTTCTTTTTCGATGAGTGCGCCCAGCACGCGTACCTCGGCGGCGTCCAGGTCAAAGTCGGTCATGGCAGTGGCTGTCTGATGGTGGGCGGGGGCAACATACGGCACGCCCCGGCCACCGTCACGCCTTGCGCCTCAACGCGGCAGGGGAATGCGATCGGCGAGTTCGCCTGCCGGGTTGATGGCATACCGATACCACCCGATCATACCGAAGTATCCATACCCGTTTTCGATGTTATCATACACGCCGGGCTGCCCTTCGGCGCCAAGCGGTATCGCATCGGGCAGCACCCAGTCGGCATCGGGAATGCGCAGCTTGATGAAGTACCGGTCCAGGGCCACCCCTTCGCCGCCGCTGGGGTCAAAGCCGATCTGCTGCAGAATCTCGGGTACGTCTTGCCCAGGCCGAAGCGTGAACCGCCACTCACCAGTGGCCTCGTTGTATTCGCCCTCATAGGGGATGCTGGTGCGGCGGAGCGGGCCGTACTCGATCCAGTACTCGACGACGGGTTGCGCTTGGGGCGGCCCATCCGCGATGGTCACGGTCTGCGCGAGGTCGTTGCCCTCGCCTTCCCACGGGCCAAAGCGGGGTTCGTTGTCGGTGCGGTAGTCGGGCACGGTGACTTCAGCCGAGGCCTGGACCCCATCCGAGCGCGTCACCTCTAGCCGATAGGTATCTCCCTCGCGGGGGGTGAACCCGGCCTCAAACAGCTGCACCACTTGTTCGGGGCCATCGACCTGGACCAGCCGTGGCCGCCACTGCGTGACGGCACCTGTCCGCATGTCGATGGTGCGTACCTGGGCATCGATCAGCGCTTGTTCGCCTCCCGAGTTGGCGATGTCTTCTGGCGTCCGGCGGATAGGAATCACCCGAATGCGCTGCACCGATTGCTCTACATCGAGGAAGCCCCATACGGTGAAGAAGCGTTCTTGATTATCGAACGGGTCCAGTTCGGTGCTACTGCACCCGACCACGCTCAGGCTGGCGAGGACCAGCATCAAAATCCATCGGCTCATCGGCTACCTCCTTCGTTCGCTGCTGTGTAGAGGATACCCCGCGCGCTTCCCGCATGATGAACCCTCTGCTTCTCTTCGGCCCTACTCATCGCCACTCCACCTTGACGCCCACCGACGGAATGACGGGCAATTGATCGACGCGCTTGAGCGTGAAGAGATCGAAGTAGAAGAGGTTGGCACGGTTGAGGACGTTGACGGCGCCCGCACGTACGGTGAGGGTGTATTGGTCTGCTGTAGTCTGCCGTTCTAGCCACAAGTCCAGGCGTTCGTAAGCGGGCTGACGCCCGGCGTAGGGGTCGTTGTAGAGCAGGCGTGCTTGCCCGCCCTCACTGGTCAAATCGGTGTCTGGGCTCAGCGGGAGCCATACGTCGAAGCCCGAGGATTGGGTGAATGGCAGGCCCGAGCCATAGGTAAACTGCGCGGTCGCACTCAGCTCGCCGCGTTGCGCCCGGACGACCATGTTGAGTTGGTGGCGGCGGTCGTGGGGCGGGTTGTAGGTGAACGCCTCGGTGGTGTACGTCACTTCGCTGAGCGAGTAGCTGACGTAGCCATCGAGGACGATGTTCTGCTCCTGATCCACCACCCACCCGTTGAAATCGGCGCGCACATCCACGCCGTAGGCCTCGCCATCGGCCGGTTGCAGGGCGGTCTGAAACTGGGGGAAGACCGTCCACACGGGCACGGCCAGGTTCTCGTACTGCTTGTAAAACGCCTCGCTAGCGACAGCCAGTTGCGGACTTACGGCATAGCTTCCGCCCACAATAGCGTGGCGCGACCGGGGAATGGGCGCCTCCTCGGGCACCACGGTCCACGCGGCGAACAGGTTGCCCAAGTCGCGCTGGTCGTTCAGCCCCACGATGGCCTGGTGGTACTGCCCCGCCGACGCGTTCAGCCGCAGCCGTTCCACGAACGGCACCTGCCACGCCAGCCGCAGCCGGGGCTCCAGGTACTGCTGGCGCCGGACAGGCAGGCGATACAGGTTCACGCCGGGCTCCACCACCAAGCGGCGCCCCAGCGAGGCCTCGGCGTAGGTGTTGAGTTCGAGCAAGAAGTTGGCGTCGGTTGCCACGTCCTCGAAGAGGCCGTCTACCTCAAAGTCCAGCTGCGTCTCGCGGTAGGTGGTTCCCGCACGGATCTGCGCCCCGTTGTTCAAGAAAACGGTGAGGTTGATGCCGCCGTCGTAGCTGCGGATGCCCGAGGTGCGTGTGGGGTCTTCGCGCGGGCCGAAGTCGTTGGTCATATCGGAGTACCCAAACCGCACCTCGGCGCTGAAGGGCGTGCCGCTGGAGAGGAAGGTGTAGCGCCCGCCCAGGAGCTGGTTGCTCCACCCCACGCTGGCGCTGTCGGTCACCGCCTCGGCCTCGAACTCGCCAGACGTGCTCTTGCGTGTGCCCGCGATGTCGCCGCGGTCCTCGGTCTGGAGGGCGGTGACGGAGAGCTGGTGGTTGGCGTTGAACTGCACATCGACCTTGCCGAAACGGTCGCCGAAACGGTAGGGCAGGCGCTGCCCGATGAGGCTGGGCATGAGCTGCTCCAACAGCGACTCGCGTACGGAGATCAGCACTGAGACCTTGTCTTCCACCAGCGGCCCCTCTATCCGCGCCCCACTCAAGAACGGCGCCAGCGACACCGACCCGCGCACAAACTGCTTCTGCCCGGCGCGCGTGCGCACATCCACAATAGACGACATGCGCGTGGCGTAGCGCGCGCCATATCCGCCCGTGTACACACTCGCTTCGTCGATGATTTCTTCGGGGAAGGCCGAGTAGAAGCTGAGGATGTGGAACGGCAGGTAGAGCGGGATGCCGTCGAGCAGCGCCAGGTTCTGGTCTACCGCACCACCGCGGATGAAGAACTGCCCGCCCCGATCGCCTTGGGTGAGCACGCCGGGCACCGTCTGGAGGTACGCCGCCAAGTCGCCGCTGACGCCGGGCATGGGCACGCGCTGCAGCTGCGCCGCCTGGATGGTTTCGAGGCCCGCCGCCACCGCCGCCACGCCCGCGGGCGCCTCGGATTCGACCACGACTTCCCCGAGCCCCTCGGCCTGCACGGCCAGCTCTATGCGGCGCTGCACCGTCTGGCCGGGAGCCAAGGAGAGCGCCTCTTCGTACGTCGCAAAGCCAACGAAAGACGCCCGCAGGGTATACGCCCCCGGTGCCACGCGGAGCATCACGAAGTAGCCGTCGCCGTTGGTGACCACGCCCTGCAGATTGCCCTCGGCATCTTGCAAGGCTACCGTGGCGCCTTGCATGGGCTGGCTGGTGGCTGCCTCGTAGACGTAGCCGCGCACGACCGCGTTTTGCGCACTACCTTCGTGGGCGCACACACTGCCCCACACCAGCAGTCCTGCCCAGAACAGACCGTGACTTTTCTTCCGCATCGACACCTATCCGTTAACAATCAATGTGACGACTAGAACGCCGCCGCTTCTTGCGCCAATGCAACCTTACTGTCTTGTGCGCCCAATAGCAATGCACTTTATCGACCCTCACGCGGCCCTAGCTGTAACATCCTCCTAACCGTGCGCCTCACAGTATCCCGCCTCTTACCCGCTCTCGACTCCACCTGCCATGTTCGCGCGCCGCTTCTACTTCAAACTCTCCGCCCTTTTCCTGCTGCTCATCGTCGCATTGACGTGCGGCGTGGGCTACGTGGCCTTCAACGCGGCCTACCAGTTCGCCGACGAGGCCGACCAACGCCTCAACCAGGACCTGGCCAACGTAATGGCCTCCGAGTTTCAGCCGCTGCTGCGCGAGGGGATCAACGAGGACCAGATTGAGGAGCGCATCCAGTACCTCGTGGGCATCAACCCTCGCATCGACATCTACCTGCTGGGCGGCGATGGCATGATCAAGGCCCAGTTTGTGGAGTCGGGCGGGGAGCCCGTGCGCGCTGTGCTTAACACGCAGCCGCTCGACGCTATGCTGGCAGGAGCCCCTCTGCCGATGCTCGGCCCTGACCCGCAACGGGCCGAGGGACGGAAACCGTTCACGGTGGCGCCTCTCGAAATTATGGGCGAGACAGGCTGCTACCTGTACATCGTGCTCGGCAGCGAGCGCTACCAGTCGGTGGCGGCGATGGTGAGCGGCAGCTACATCGCGGGGACGCTGTGGAAGGCGTTTGCGCTCATCTTACTGGTGACGGCCCTTGTGGGGCTGCTGCTGTTCGCCCTACTCACGCGGCGCCTCTCGGCCATGAGCCACGCCGTGCAACGCTTCAGCAGCGGCCAGCACGACGCCCGCGTGGACGTGCGCTCCGCCGACGAGATCGGCCAGCTCGGCACCACGTTCAACCGCATGGCCGACACCATCGTGCAGAACATGGACGCCCTCAAACGCACCGACCAGATCCGCCGCGACCTCATTGCCAACGTCTCGCACGACCTGCGCAGCCCCATCGCCTCCATCCAGGGCTACCTGGAGACGATCCTCATCAAAGCCGAAGCCTTATCGAAAGAACACCTGGTGGGTTATGTGGATACGGCGCTCAGCAGCACGCGGAAGCTCAACACGCTGGTGGGCGAGCTCTTCGAGCTGTCGAAGCTGGATGCGAAGCAGGTGGAGCCCGAGAAGGAGTCGTTCGGCCTGCTGGATCTCGTGCAGGACATCGTGCAGCAGTTCGAGCCCAAGGCTGCGTCGGCAGGCGTCACGCTCGCCGCCGACCTACCTGATCAAGCCCCACTCGTCTTCGCCGACATCCGTCTGGTGGACCGCGCCATCTCCAACTTAATTGACAACGCCATCCGGCACACGCCGTCGGGCGGCGAAGTGCGCATCGCCCCGTTCATCGACGGCGAGGGCGTGCGCGTCCAGGTCATCGACACCGGGGTGGGCATCGCTGCCGAGGACCTGCCGCATATCTTCGACCGCTTCTACCGCGTGGACAAGAGCCGCAACACGCGGACGGGCGGTGCCGGCCTCGGCCTGGCCATCACCAAGAAGATCGTGGAGCTGCACAACAGCACGCTGTCGGTCACGAGCGCACTCGGCGAAGGCACCACGTTTAGCTTCATGCTGCCGCGCGTGGCCGTGGCGTAACGCCTCTTGCCTTCACCATACGCGTGGCCCCACGTTTTTCCGAAAAATGTTGGATGAGACCGAACATTGAGATGGCTGTGATCTGGCTGTGAACTTGGCCCCGTAGACTGGCGATGTATCCACGGACTACCAACCAGCTACCTCAACATTGCCATGACACTCCAACGGATTTCCCTCTTCGCCCTCGCCATGTTAACCATCGTGGCCTGCGACACCGCCACCGACGCCGACGAAGGCCGCAGCCTTGAGCTGAACATCTCGGGCCTCGAAACGCTCGCCAGCGGCTTCCATTACGAAGGATGGGCTATGGTAGACGGCCAACCCGTCACCACCGGCAAGTTCAACGTAGACGCCAACGGCAGCTATGTAGACCTGGCCGGCAACGCCATCAGCAGCACCTTTGAAGTAGACCAAGACATCAGCACCGCCAGCGCGATTGTGCTCACCATCGAGCCCGCTGGTGACACCGACGCCATCCCAGCCACCACGAAGTACATGGGCGGCGACCTGCGCAGCGGCTCGGCTTCGCTTTCCGTCTCCCACGGCTCCTCGCTGGGCGACAGCTACGCCAACGCCGCCGGCACGTACATCCTGGGCACCCCAACGGACGGCCCCAACTCGGATGAGACGAGCGGCATCTGGTTCCTCGACCTCTCCTCGGGCATGCCCGCCACGGGCCTCGACCTGCCCACGCTGCCCGCAGGATGGGCCTACGAAGGCTGGGTCGTGATCGACGGCAACACCGTCAGCACAGGCACCTTCCTCAGTGTGGACGGCCCGGACGACGCCGCGCCGTTCAGCGGTCCCGAGCCCGCCCCGAGCTTCCCCGGCGAGGACTTCCTGCTGAACGCACCGGACGGCCTCACCTTCCCGCTTGACCTCTCGGGCCGCACGGCTGTCATCAGCATCGAGCCCATGCCCGACGACACGCCTGCACCGTTCACGCTCAAGCCCTTGGCCGGTCCTATCCCGAATGCAGCTGAGGCGTTCACGTCGTACATGATCGACAACAACGCCAGCAGCTTCCCCACGGGTAGCGCGTCGATCCGATAAGCCTCCCACCCCGAGACGGCTTCACCCCGAGAGGGTGCAGGTCGCGCAAAAATCGGTGAACGTGGTGTAACGGCCCTTGTGCTGATGACACCCACTCCCGAACGTTGCGACCTGCACCCTCTTCGTCTTTTCCTCTGCTTCCGATGAGACTCCTTCGCCTCCTTCCCCTCCTCGTATTGCCTGTGCTTGCGGGCTGCATTGGCACTGACCTCGTCAGCGAAGTGCTCGAAGAGGATCAGCAGCCAGCGCGCATCGAGGTCACCCCGCTAGACCACGCGCTGCAAGTGGGCGAGAGTTTCCAGTACGCCGCCACGTTCTTCAACACGCAAGGCGAAGCAGATCCCGACGCAGCCATCGGGTGGCACACCGACGACGCAGGCATCGCCTCTATCGACGCCACCGGGTGGCTCTCTGCCCATCAGCCCGGCATCGTGCGCGTCTATGCCGAGGTCGATAGCGTGACCAGCGGCCCCGCCACACTCAACATCGTGGCCGATCCCAACCAGATCGCCCGCATCATCCTCTCGCCCGATACGGTGACGGTGGCCGCAGGCGCCACAATGGCCGTCTCGGCCGAGGCGGTAAACGTCCAGGGCGATGCCATCGACAACGTCACCGTCACATGGGTGATCGCCGACGAGGACGTGGCGACGGTGGACGGCATGGGCCGCGTGACGGGCGTCAAAGCAGGCATCACCGCGCTCACGGCCTCGGCTGACGGCGTGACCAGCGTGCCGACGGTGGTTCGTGTGCCGGGGCAGTCCACAACGGGGTCGTTCAGGGCGCGGCCCAACACCTCATACCGCCTCCAAGGCACCGCCACACTGGAGGAGCGCATCACGGGCGGCCTCCAGCTCTCCTTCAGCGATGACTTCTCGACGAGCAACGGTCCGGGCCTGGGCGTGTACTTGTCTACCAGCGACGGCGTTACCTCCACCAGCATCGACCTGGGCGCGCTGCAGTCCACCCGGGGGCAGCAGACCTACAGCGTGCCAGGCAACGTGGACATGACCCGCTACCGCTACGTGATCATCCACTGCATCCCCTTCAACATATCCTTCGGCTCGGCCTTCCTGCAATGACCGTTCGCGCTCTTTCTATCGTGCTCCTTGCGCTAGCCACGGCCGTGCCCGCCCTCGCCGACGGCTGGCCCCGTCCCAAAGGCTCCGGCTACTACCAGCTCGGCTTCCGCTACGTGCGCGCCACGCAGTTCTACGAGCCCAACAGCAACATCGTAGACATCCCCACGCTGAGCGACTACGTGGTGAGCTTCTACGGCGAGTACGGCCTCACCGACCGCCTGACCGTGCTGGCCTATGTGCCCTTCGTGGAGCGCATCACGCTGAACCGCGTGGAGGGCGAGGACACGGGCTTCATCTTCTTCGAGGGCGATGCCGTCACCAGCATTGCCGATGCCGACCTGGGCATCCGCTACGGCCTCTTCAAGCAGGGCAACACGGTGCTCAGCCTCTCGGCCAAACTCGGCCTCCCGCTGGGGCAAACCGAGCAGGAGAACGGGCTCATCACGGGCGATGGCGAACTCAACCAGTTCGTCGGCCTTGAGCTGGGGCATTCGTTCTGGCCTGCTCCCGCCTACGCCACCGCCAGCGCAGGCTTCAACAACCGCATCAACGGCTTCTCCGATGAACTGTCGTTCAAGATGGAGGGCGGCTATACACTCGCCCAGAAGCTGACCCTCATCGGACGCGTGGGCGGCGTCTTCTCGCTCAAGAACGGCGATGACCCGCGCCTGGGCGGCACAGGTGGCCTGTACGGCAACAACCAGCAGTACGTGCTCTTCGGCGTCGAGGCCAGCTATACGCTGACCGAGTCGCTGGGCGTTTCGCTGGGCGCCGAGGGCGCTACGCTAGGCGAAAACGTGCTTGCCGCGCCAGCTTTCCGCATGGGCTTCTTCGTCGTACGGTAGCGATGTAGGCGGCGTCACTATGCAGGCCTGCCCAAGAAGTAGCCCTGCCCCATGTCGGCGCCCAGTTCGCGCACGCGCGCACGCTGCGCTTCCGTCTCGATGCCTTCCGCCACGACCTTCAGCCCCAGCGTGTGCGCCATGTCGATGATGGCTTGCACGATGACGGAAGCCTTGGCCTCCTCGGCAAGGCGCTCGATGAAGCTGCCGTCGATCTTGAGGGCATCCACGGGGAGCGCATGCAGCCAGTGCAGCGACGCGTACCCGCTGCCAAAGTCATCGATCCAGATCTCGACCCCGAGCGCATGCAACTGCGCGAGCACGTCGGCGGTGTGGAGCACGTCGTGCATGAGCGCGTGCTCGGTGATCTCCAGCACGAGCCGTTCGGCGGGCCAGCCTGTGCGCTGCAGCACGTCGGCCACTTCGTCTACCATGTGCGTGTTGCGAAAGCGGCGGCTGGAGGTGTTCACCAGCAGCTTCCCGTTCCACCGTTGGCTGACGGCGTGGCGACAGCTGGTCTGCAGCACCCACAGGTCGAGCTGGTGGATGAAGCCATTCTCTTCGGCCATCGGGATGAACTGCGCAGGCGGCACGACGCCGTGTACTGGATGCGTCCACCGCACCAGCGCTTCATGTGCCACCACGTGCCCTGTCGCTAGCGCCTGCACGGGCTGGTAGACGACGGTGAGTTCGTCGCGCTCAATCGCATGCCACACGTCGTCTTCCATACGATGCTGCGCCGTCGCATCGGTGCGGGCGCGACTTACGTGATACTGGTTGCCCCCGCGTTGCTTCGCCGTGAACATCGCTTGGTCGGCATCGTGCAGCACGCCGGCAGGACGCGTGTGGGCAGCGTCCACGATCACGACGCCGATACTGGCGGACAGGGCCACGGTGTCGCCCAGCAGCCGATACGGTTGGCGGAGGCGATCGAGGATGCGCTGCACGACGGCGTGCGCCGTGGCGGGCCGATCGAGGTACTCCAGCAAGATCCCGAACTCATCGCCCCCGAGGCGCGCCGCCGTGTCTGAGGCCCGGGTGCACTCCTGCAGGCGCCGCCCGACCTCGGCCAGCACAATGTCGCCCACGGCATGACCCAGCCCGTCGTTTATCGTTTTGAAGCGATCCAGATCGATGAACAGCACCGCGCAGGTATAGCTGGGGTCGCGCTCGCGCAGCACCAGAGCGGTCTGCAGGCGGTCGGTGAACAACAGCCGGTTGGCGAGGCGCGTCAGCGGATCTTGGTACCCCTGCTCTACCAGCGCCGCCGTGGCGTCGGGCGCCTCCTCGTCCTGAATGTAGAAGAGGTGGATGCCGTCTTGCTCAACTACACGCCACGGCGTAGCCTCCACGTCCCCCAGCAGCTGGGCATGCAGGCCGGCCACGGCTGTGTGCGCATACCACCCGGCGGCGCCATCGATGTGGGCGTGGGCGCGCTGGCTCACGTACGCCCACTGGTGCCGGGCATCAACTGCGATACAGGGACGCGCCGCCCACTCCGCGAGCGCACGAACGGCACCGGGCTGGATGGCCCGAGGGGCGACAGGAGGTGGCATCGCGTTTGCCCGAAAGGAAAGGTTGTACGTGTACGGTGGCTAGCGAGGCAGGCTTTACCAAAGGGCTACAATTTATGCCTGAACATTACAGGAGCTCGCCCGATACAAACTACACTTGCATTTCTCGAAACCAAATCCCACGCGGCGCGGCCGCTATTTGGTGATCTGTCATGTTGGAGTTCTTCATCTTGCTTGCTGGCACACTCCCCATACTGGTCGGCATCTACGCGATTCAAACACTCCAGCGTAGCCGCGACCCCAACCAGGGCGATCAACCGCCCCCGCCCGAACCCGAGCCGCCTCGTCCTGTGCTCCCCCCTTCTCCTGAGCCGCGCCATGTGAGGCGCAAGGTCTTCACGCGCACCGATGTCCGGCCCAGCGCACGGCAAAACCTCGGCACGCGCCAGCGCCGACGCACGCGCTGACCACCAGCACGCTCTCCAGACTATAACCGTCCAAAACGGTCATTTCCTGCCTGCTTTGGCCACTCGGCTTGGTTAAAAGGTGCAGCAGTCCGTAGCACGCTGTGTTGCCTGCTGACGCCTCCGACAAGTTGCAGGCGCCCGGTGCAGTTCACGCTCCATCCTCCCCAGCCCGCTCAGGCGCCGACAGCAGGCGTGCCACACTGGGCAGCGATGCGCTCTTCGGGTACGTATGGCAGCGCCAACGCCTTGCGCACGGCTCGCCGCCGCTCTCTTGCCTCACAAACGCTCGTGTGGTGTTGGCCAGCGGCAAGCGCCTCCGGTAGGAGCAGCCCGGTACAGTGCCGTGCGGTTGGGCCCATGCAAAGCGCACCGTGACGTGTGCACCCGCGGCTGTTTTTCGCGAGGTCCTGGCAGCTCGGCACTGCCTTTGACGATTACGGGGTAATTGCTAGGTCACGACCTCTTTCCACGCTCACTTACCCTGCACGCCTCTATGAAACGACTGGCACTGCTCCTCGTCCTCCTCCTCGCCCTGCCCGCCACCGCACTCGCCCAAGTCGGACTCGCCCTGCGCGCCGGATCCAACGGACTCGGCGGCGACCTCATGTTCGGGCTCACCGACAAACTACACCTCCGCGCCAACCTCGGCCTCCTCCCCTACTCCACCTCCGGATCCTACGACGAGGAAGAAGTCGGC
>JBCCMF010000111.1:0-12648 GCA_039026435.1 Bacteroidota bacterium | reverse complement strand
CGACGATGCGGAGCAGCTTTTGGTAGCCTGTGGGCAGGGACCCAATGGCGATGTGCAGCAGGCCGAGGCTCTTCATCGGCTCCTTCATCGCCGGGAAGTCCTTGTGGAGCGCCTTCAGCTGCTTGTACGCATCGCGCCCCGCCCACGCCGCCCGGATGACGCGCTCGGCTTCCATGTGCGCCGCCGTCCGGTAGATGTTGTTCTCGGCATCCACATAGCGCTGCCACTGCGTGGCGTTCTGCTCCCGCACCACCGCTTTGAGCCGATCCGAGACTACCCAGAACGCGTCGTAGTCCGACGGCGCTCCGGTGATGAAGGCCTGCACCATCGCAATCGCCGACCGCAAGTAGGCCGCAGCCATCGCGCCGTTGGGATCAGCCTCCACGGCATTGGCGAAGCGCTTTGCCTCCCCCAGCTGAAGATGCACGACGGCGCTGTACGTGTCCCAGATGGCTTGCTCGGCCGCGGCCGTCTCCACATCCAGCAGCCGCTGCGCCCATCCGGCCTGCGGGCAGCCCACCAGCAGCCAAGCGCCGAGTATGGCTCCTCGGAGGATGTGCTTCACGCAGGTACCGCTGGTTTGTGGATCAGGCCCTCGCTGGTAGCCACAACGGTAGCAACGGTGGCATCGCCCGTGACGTTGGTGACGGTGCGGAACATGTCGAGGATGCGGTCCACGCCCAGGATCAGCGCGATGCCTGCGCCGGGCACGTTGACCGCCTCCAGGATGATGACTAGCATCACGATCCCCGCGCTCGGCACGGCCGCCGTCCCGATGGAGGCCAAGAGCGCCGTCAGCACGATGGTGAGCTGCGCGGTGAGGTCGAGGCCCATGCCAAGGGTCTGCGCGATGAACACCGCCGCGATGGCCTGATACAGCGCCGTGCCGTCCATGTTGATGGTGGCGCCGAGCGGGAGCACAAACGAGCTCACTTCCTCCTCTACCCCCAGGTTCTTCTCCACGACCTCCATCGTCACGGGCAGCGTGGCCCCGCTCGATGAGGTGGAGAACGCCACCAGCTGCGCCTTGCTGATGCCGCGCAGAAAGTCGCCGATGGCGAGGGGCGTCAGGAATTTGAGCATCGCGCCGTAGGTGATCGTCATGTGCAGCACGAGGCCCAGCATCACGGCGATGCAGTAGTAGCCGAGCGCGCCCAGCAGGCTCAGGATTTGCGACGGATCGTCGCGCGCTATCGAGGTGATCGTATCGGCCATAAGCGCGAACACCCCGAGGGGTGCCATCAGCATGATCACCTCCACCATCTTGATGACGAGGTCGTTCAGGCCGTCGAAGAACGCGATCAGTGGGGCCGCCTTCTCTTTCGGGATCAGCAGCAAGCAGATGCCGGCGAACAGCGCCACGAACACCACCTGCAGCATGTTGCGGTTGTTCGAGGCCGACGAGACGAAGTTATCGGGCACGATATCGACGAGCGGCTGCAGGCGACCGCGGCTATCGGCATCGCCAGCCGCTTCCTGGCGCTGCTCCACATCGCCCTGGTAGGTTTGCTCCAGCTCTTGCCGCATCTCTTGTGGCACCGAGTCGCCCGGCCGCATCGTGTTCACCAGAAACAGCCCGATCACGAGCGCAATCAGCGTAGTGCCCAGGTAGATCCCAATCGTCTTGCCCCCGATGCGCGAGAGGCGCCGCAAGTCCGACAGCGACGTGACGCCAATGATGAGCGAGGCCAGCACCAGCGGTACGGCAATCAGCTTGAGCAGGTTGATGAAGATCGTACCGAACGGTGCGATCCACTCGCGGATGAACGGGCCCCACCCGTTGAGCGCCCCGATGATGCCCAGGATTAAACCGAGAACCAGCCCGATGATGATTTGCCAGTGGAGCTTCTTGTACCAGGGCATGGATGAGGGTGTCTAGGACGGATGGCGATGAGCAGCGGCAAAATCGGCTGTGAGCAGAGCAAAAGCAACGCGACCAGCCTGACCTCCATCGATCTTGCCGAATTTGCAGCCTTGGGCCGTGACCGCTGGCCCGAGCCGTAAGCAACGCGCCAGGAGGCCGCATACGTATCCGTAGCGCTCCCGCCGAGCGATGTTACATCATCTACCCACGCCATCGGGTTAACGCACCCAGATCGTGTGCCGACCTACTGTCTCCAGCGTCCGCTAACCTCGTCGGAACCGGTGTTCAGCACTGCCTTTCGAGAGGCTTGGTGCGAGCCAGGATTGCCAATCCCGAGCGGAGGCCTCTGGCTGATGCTGTGAGCGCGAAGCACGCCGCAAGTAGATACCTAGGGGCCCGTGCGTGCTGGACGTGTCAGCGGGCTATCGGCTCGCCGATGTGGCGGTAGGCGCGGTCGAGGTAGAGCAGCGGTGCCCGCTCTGAGGTCGGCTCCACGACGTTGGTGACCTCGCCAAGGACGAGGATGTGGTCACCCGCGGGATGGATGGCGAAGGGTACGCAGTCGAGCCGCGCCAGCGCATCGTCTAGGATCGGCACACCGTGGGCGTCGGGCGCATGCGGGATGCCGTCGAACTGCGCCTCCGAGGCCATCTTGGGACTGGCGAAGCGGTTGGAGTACGCCGACTGGTCGGCGGCGAGCACGTGTACGCTGAAATGCATGGCCTCGGCCAGCACCTCGCTCATGCGCGCGCTGCGCTGCACGTTGAAGGAGATCAGCGGCGGCGCCATCGAGACGCTCGTGAACGAACCGATGGTCATGCCGCGTACCTCGCCATCAGGCGTGACGGCGGTCACCACGGTGACGGGTGACGGGACGGCGCGCATCACGGCGCGCAGCGCGTCGGGGACGGTCGCGGTGAGGATGACGTCAGGTGAAGACATCTTTGACCTTGCTGAAGAATGATTTGGATCGGTTGGCGTCGGCTTCCGGGTTGGGCTGGAAAGACGGCGCGTGGCGTAGACGCTCCAAGGTGCGGCGTTCTTCCTCGTCGAGGTTGCGAGGCGTCCACACATGAACGCGCACCATCTGGTCGCCCGTGCGGGTGCCGTTGAGTTCGGGGAGCCCACGGCCGCGCATCCGCAGGATTTTGCCAGACTGGATGCCCGGGTCGATCTGCAAGCGTGCACGCCCCTTTAAGGTAGGCACTTCGACCTCGGTACCGAGCGCGGCATCGGGCAGTGAGATGTAAAGCTCGTGGAAGATGTCGAGGCCTTCGCGCGAGAAATCGTCGTGCGGCTTCTCCTCGATCTCGACGCGGAGGTCGCCCGAGGGGCCGCCGCGCAGTCCGGCATTACCTGCGCCGCGCAGCGTGAGGTAGTTGCCCTCCATCACGCCCTTGGGCACGGCAATCGGGATCGTCTCCTCCCCTTTCACGCGCCCTTCGCCGCCACACACGGTACACGGCTTCTGGATGATGCGGCCTTCGCCTTGGCATGTGGGGCACGCCTGCACGTTCACAAACTGCCCAAACACCGAACGCGACACCTGGCGGATCTCGCCCGTGCCCTGGCACGTGGGGCACGACGCGTAGCCCGCCTGCCCGTCCTCGGCGCCGCTGCCCTCGCACTCCTCGCACACCACGAACTTGCGCACTTTGATCTTCTTCTCAACGCCCTCGGCAATCTCTTCGAGCGAGAGCGGGAGCTTGATGCGCAGGTCGCTGCCCGGCCGGCCGCGCCCACGCTGACGCCCACGGCCGCGACCGCCGCCGAACATCTCGTCGAAGATGCTCCCGCCTGCGCCGCCGCCAAAGATGTCGCCGAAGGCGCTGAAGATGTCGTTGATGTCGTTGAAGCCTGCGCCGCCCGGTCCTGCGCCCGCGCCGTTGCGCACGCCAGCATGGCCGAAGCGGTTGTAGCGCTCGCGCTTCTCCGGCGACGACAGCACCTCGTATGCCTCGGCGGCCTCCTTGAACTTGGATTCGGCCTCGGCATTGCCCGGGTTGCGGTCCGGGTGGTACTTCATCGCCAGCTTCCGGTACGCCTTCTTGATCGCGTCCGGTTGTGCTTCGCGGGGCACGCCTAATATCTCGTAGTAATCGCGCATTGGGGGTAGAGTGGGTTCTCGGTAGGCGCCGCGTTAGCTGGCTACGATGACACGGGCATGCCGCAGCACGCGGTCGCCACGCTTGTAGCCCGTCTGGAAGGCCTGGATCACGGTGCCCGGCGCTACGCCCTCTGGGGCGGGCTGTTGCATCATGGCCTCGTGTTCGTTCTCATCGAACGGCTCGCCCTCGGCCTCGATGGGGTGCACGTTCAGGCGGCTCAGCTCGTCCTGCATCTTCTTGTAGACCATCTCCACGCCCGTCTTGAGCGCGTCCAGCGAGGGGTCGTTGGAGTCCGCCTTGGCCACAGCCTCCATCGACCGCCCAAAGTCGTCGAACACGTCTAGCATGCGCGTGATGACGTAGTTCTTGCCGATCTCTACCGCCTGCTTCTTCTCCTGCTCCGAGCGGCGGCGGTAGTTCTGAAACTCGGCGGCTTGGCGCATCGCCTGCTCTTTGCTCTTGTCGAGCTCAGCACGGACGTCGTCCATTTGCTTGGCTTGGTCGGCCAGCTCGTCTACGGCGGCCCACGCGATGTCCACAGCGTCGCCGTCGTTCACTTTCTGCGCGATCTCTTCGCGGGCCTCGGCAATGTCTTGCTCGGGCGTACTGGTGGGTTGGTTCTTTGCCATACGGTTGTTTGTCAATCAGGAAGAGGCTTGGGCATCATCAAGCAGGGCCGCCACGCCTTCCACCAGGGCGACCGCGCGCTGGTAGTCCATGCGCGTTGGCCCGATGAGGCCGACGGTGCCCACCGTGCCGCCGATCTGGTAGCGCGCCGTCACGACCGAGTAGTTCTGCGCCTTGGCGGCGTCGTTCTCTTGGCCGATGGCGATGGTGGCCTGCTGCGTCTCGGTAGTATCGGCGCCCGTCTCCAGCACTTGAACCAGCCCGGCCTCGTCCTCGATGAACTCGATCAGATTTCGCATGCCGTCGGGGTCCCGAAACTCGGGTTGCGCCACCAGATACTGCGTGCCGCTGTACGAGACCCGGCGTTTCTGTGAGGCTTCGCTGAAAAGTCGGTCGGAGGCGTGGAGGACGAGCTGCACCATGCCTGTAGGGTCGGCATCGCCCAGGTCGCGCACACGGTCCGCGTAGGTGCGGCGGATCTCTTTGAGCGTGAAGCCTGCGAGGCGCTCGTTGAGCACGGCAACGATGTGGTGCAGGTCCGAGCGGCGCACCGTGGCATCCACCTCGAAGAGCACCGTCTTCACCAGCCCCCCGGCAATGCTCAGCACGAACATCACGCGGTCAGACGAGAGCGGGACGATGTCGAGCCGTTCCAGCGTACCCGTCGAGAGACGAGGCGTGAGCACCACGCCGAGGAGGTTGGACAGATGACCTAGCAGCTTCGAGCTCTCGCGCAGCAGCGCCTCGGTGTCTTGCGAGAACGCGTCAAACTTCTGCTTGAGGATGGCGGCCTCGGTAGGCGGCAGCCGCATCGACTCCATCAGCGCATCCACGAACGTGCGGTAGCCCAACTCGGTAGGCACGCGGCCAGCGGAGGTGTAGGGGTGGTCGAGGTAGCCCTGGTCTTCCAGGTCGCTCATGGTGTTGCGGATGGAGGCCGCACTCAAGCCGAGGGGGTAACGTTTGGCCAAAAAGCGCGAGCCCACGGGTCCCGCCGTGGAGACAAAGCTCTCCACCACGAGGCGCAGGATCTGCTGCTCGCGGGCGTTCAGGTCGTGTGTATTGGGCATCGCAGGCATGGCCCTACTCCTCCATCAACCAACTTCTTTGGGCGGTTTTCCTCGCGGCGCGCACCTTGGCGCACGTGGCGCTGCCGCACGAAGAACCGAGGTTTTATTCAACGACACCGCCGCACACCAGTTTCTACGCCGCTCACCCGTCGTCGGTATCCTTATCTACGCGCGTGGGGAAGTTGCTCAAGTGCCGTATGATACGGAAGACGCTGACGAAGCCGACCGAGGTGGCCGTGATCATCATCAACAGGATCTCTGGGGCGTCGGGGCGCAGGCGCCACGGAATGCCCATGAACGCGATGATGGCAGGCACGAAGCCCAGGAAGAACGCCGAGAGGTAGGCGTACCCCCACACCACCTGACGCTGCGGCAGCATCCGCCCGCTGAACACCGCAATCACGATGAGCAGCATCATCGTGCTCGACACGGCAAAGCCGTCGAAGTCACCGACGCGCATCACCAGCACGTCGAGCACGGCGCAGGCCACGACGATCACCAAGATCGGGAGGAGTAGGATGCGGGGCATCGGCTCAGGCGGAAGAACGACTCACAACGCGGCGATGGCGAAGGTACCCGCCGAGGACCGCCCCTACCGTGCCGGCTAGCGCAAAAAGCAGCACCTGCGGCGTCCCCCAGCGCACGGCGATCACGCTTTGCCCTATCCAGAGCGGCAGCAGAAGCATCACCGTGGCCCGTAGCCACGGCAGACCGTCCACGCGGGTTCCCAGGAAAGCGAGTAAAAATGCAAAAACGGTGAAGACTCCCAGGGTAAGCGCCCACCCGAGCTGTTCGATATCCAGGGTGAGCACCAGCAGCACGGGCAACACCAGCAGCACCACGCCCAGCATGAGCGGCTTGCGCAGCCGCAGGGTGCGGGGCGTACGGCGGGTCTGAGGCGGGATGAGCATGGCGTTTCAAAACAGAGCGGCTCCCAATTGATCCACACCGACACAACTTGTTCACCCCCGAACGAGCGCTGTCCGATTTCGAACAGCGCCAGACGACATTTCCCTACTTTATGGCCTGTTTCCCACCCTGGCACGGCTGTTGACAAGCGATGTGACCATCACGCCGAACCTTGCATAGGATCATGCTCAAGAACTACCTGCTGATTGCCCAACGCTACCTCTTGCGCCACCCCGGCTACACGGCCCTGAACATCTTTGGCTTGGCGCTAGGCCTGGCCGCGATGGGCGCGCTGCTGCTCTACGTGCATCATCAGTTCTCCTACGACCGCCACCACGAGAACGCCGACCAGATCCGGCGCGTGGTCGTGCATCAGAAGGGCAATGCGTTTATGGGGAGCGACCACTTCGGCGTGACGATGCTGCCACTCGCTCCGGCCATCCGCGCGCAGCTGCCGCAAGCGGAGACCGCCACGGTCCTTGCCACCTGGCCCAATCAGTGGATTGAAGACGCGAACGGTGAGCGGTTCTACGGCGGCGTCCTATGGTCGGACGCATTCGCGTTCGACGTGTTCACCTTCGACGTGGTGGAAGGCGCGCTCGACGGCGCCCTCATCGCGCCCAACCAAGCCGTCATCACCCGCAGCTTTGCCGAGAAGCTCTACGGCACCGACTCGGCCATCGGCAACGTCATCACCTATTCCGATGACGAGCCTGCCACCGTGATGGCCGTCGTGGAGGACATGCCCGAGACCTCACGCATCCAATTCGACTTTGCTCTCCCGATGATGCGGAACTCGTCATACGAGCAGAATCAGGACGAGTGGTCGAACAGCAGCTACCAGACCTACATCCTCACGCGCGTGGATACGCAGCCCGCCGAACTGGATGTTCAGCTACAGGCGATGGTGACGCCCAACCTGCCGGAGAACTGGATTGAACAGGACTACACCTTCTACACGGAGGCGCTCACCGACATCCACCTCTTCAGCAAAGACGCGTTTGCCACGGGCGCCGACTTCCGCATGCTCCTGCTCCTGATGGGCGCCGCCTTTCTCATCCTGCTCATCGCCTGCACCAACTACGTCAACATGGCCACGGCGCAGATGGCCCTTCGCACCCGCGAGGTCGGCGTGCGCAAGGTGATTGGCGCACACCGCAGCCAAGTCCTCATTCAGTTCATGGCCGAGGCCGCGCTGCTCGTGGTCACCTCGGTGGCACTGGGCTTCGGCATGCTCGAACTGGCCTTGCCCTTCCTCAGCGACCACCTGGGTGCGACCCTCACCATCCAGCCCATGCTCGCTGCGCCGGGCTTCTTGATCCTCTTCGGCGTAGCTACGCTGACGACCTTGTTCGCGGGCGGCTATCCGGCCTTGGTGCTCTCCAAGATGCGTCCGGTACAGATCCTCAAGGCCAAGGGGCTGCGGTCGCAGCGCCGTCCGCTGCGCAGCTTGCTGGTGACGGGGCAGTTCGTGTCGGCGATTGTGCTGGGCTCGGTGAGCCTGCTGGTCTTCCAGCAGCTGGATTACGCCAACACCAAAGACATGGGCTACGACCGCGAGGGGATGATCAGCTTGAACCTGAATGGCCTTGTCGTAGCCAGCGCTGATGAGGTGGCCGAGAGCCGCCGGGACGCCTTTGTCCAGGAAGTGCTCGCGCATTCAGCGATTGCAGAGGGCGCGCTAGGCTCGGCCTCGCCCTTCAACATCAACAGCCAAAACAGCTTCGACAGCTGGGACGGCCGCACGGAAGGCGATGACCGGAAGCAGGCCTACCAGATGCGCATCGACGAGCGCTACACCGACGTTTATGACATAGCCCTCGTCGCAGGCCGGTACCTCGATGCGGAGCGTGACCTCCGTGCGGAAGACAGCGATCTTCCCAACGCCGTCCTGGTCAACCAGACCTTTGTAGAGGCGCTCGGCTGGACGCCCCAAGAGGCCATCGGCAAGGGGTTTGGCGCCGCTCCCGAGTACGATTACGCGGGCAACCAGATTGTGGGCGTCGTAGAAGACTTCCACTCGCACTCGCTCCACCTGCCCATCGCCCCCGTGTTTATGCAGTACAGCACGACCACGTGGATGGGGCTACACCTACGGCCTGCCCAGGGGCGCACGCAAGAGGCCTTGGCCCACTTGGAGGAGACGTTCGCAGCCTTCGCACCGAAAGCGCCCTTCACCTACACGTTCGCCTCTGACGCCTATGCCAAGATGTACGCCGAGGAACAGCAGATGGGCACGCTGATCTCCATCTTCACCTTGCTCACCGTGCTGATCGCCTGCCTCGGCATCGGCGGCCTCTCGGCGTTCGTGGCCCGCCAACGCACCCGCGAGATCGGCCTGCGCAAAGCCCTCGGCGCTACCACCGCACAGATCCTTGGCCTCTTCTCGAAGGACTTGGTTCGCCTCACGCTGACCGCGTTTGTGATCGGGGCGCCTATCGCCTACGTCATCATCGATCAGTGGCTGGCGGCGTTCTCCTATCGCGTGCCCGTCCAAGCGTTGCCATTCATGGCCGTGGGCGTGCTGGCCCTTGCGGCTGCGCTGCTTGCTGCCTGCTACCCGGCATTCAAGGCCACGCAGATCAACCCCGCCGAAACGTTACGTGCGGATTAGTGCATCGCCTAAACCTGATGGAGAGAGGCTCGTAGGCGGGCGCATGATCTACCGATGCTCTACCCTCCTGCTCGCCGTCGTTGTGGCCGTCGGCTGCGGCTCCAATGACCAAGTCGAAGAGCGCATTCGCCCATCGGCGGTGTACGACGCCTACCTCTTCGACCTCGAAACAGCCAACTTGCTCGATGCCGCACTGAGCCAGCGGTGGCAAGCGCGCGGCGAGGCCGTGCTGGCGACGGAACTGGCACCAGGATTACCGTTCGAGGGCGTCTCGTACTTCGCCGCCGAGCGCCCCGAGGCGGTGGCGTACCGCCTGTCACTCCGGCGCGGCGCGCAGTTGCACATTGACGTAGAGTCTGCGCTGGACGGGCGGCTGTTCCTCGATCTCTTCCGCCTCCCCGCCGACACGACCCTGCCGCTGGTGCGCGTGCTGGGCTCAGACTCTACGTTCACGCACACACTGGAAATTCGCCGCGACGACACGTACATCGTACGCCTCCAGCCCGAGCTGCTCGCTTCCGGCCAAGTCACGGCGCGGCTGTGGACGGGCCCGAGCCTCGCCTTCCCCGTGGCCGACCACGACAGCGGCGACATCCTCAGCTTCTTCGGCGCGGACCGCGACGGCGGACGGCGGCGGCACCACGGCGTCGATGTCTTCGCACCACGCGGCACGCCCGTCGTGGCCGTCGCCAACGGGCCCATCACCCGCGTACAGGACACCCGACTCGGAGGCAAGGTGGTGTGGCAACGCGACAGCAGACGCGGATTAGCGATCTACTACGCCCACCTCGACTCGCAATCGGTACGCCCCAGGCAGCAGGTCCGCATTGGCGACACGCTGGGGACCGTGGGCAACACGGGCAACGCCCGCACCACGCCGCCGCACCTGCACTTTGGCATCTACCAGCGCGGCCCGCACGACCCGCTTCCGTTCATCGATACGGCCGCCCCGGAGCCACGCGCCGCACGCATCGACCCCGACGACCTGGGCATCTGGCACCGCACCACGGCATCGCAGACGTCTGTCCGCACTGCCCCAGGCCGACGGGCTGAGGTGCTGGCTTCGCTGCCCGCGCGCTCCGCCGTCCGGAGCCTGGGCGGCACCACCGGCTGGCTTCACGTGCAGCTTCCCGACGGCCGCGAGGGCTTCGTGCTGCGCCGCTCCGTCCAGCCTGCCACGCCATCGTTCCGCCTCGGCAGCGGCGCGAGCGCCGTGCTGCGCACGCCCCAATCGTCCGGCATCGTCATCGGCGAGGCGATGCCGGATAGGCGAGCCCTCGGCTTTTTCGGCGCCTACGCGCTCGTGGAAGCCTCGGAGGGCGTGCTAGGGTGGGTCCAAGCGGATACCTGAACCGAATGCGCGAGCCCTCGTTCGTGGGCTTCATTCCGCTTGTCCTGTCACTCGCTCATGTGGACGTTCCTCCGCCAGATCCCACGCCGCGTCATGATTGGGGTCGTCAGGTTCTACCAACTGGCGATTTCACCGCACTTCCCCTCAACGTGCCGCTACACGCCGACGTGCTCCCAGTACGCCATCGAGGCGTTCCGCACCTATGGCGCGCTCAAGGGACTCGTACTGACACTGCACCGGATCGGCCGATGCAACCCGTTGGGCGGGCACGGCTACGACCCACCGCGTTGGTACGGCGAAGCGGCACCAGAGGAAGCCGCACCGCCTGCAGACTCTCCAGAACATCCCGCGACGTGCTGTGGCTAACTGGTTGCTGTTTCCACCGCGAGTCCAGCCGCTACGCGCTCGCCCACCTGCATACCCTGGGCCAGCACGCCTTCTACACGCCCCTTCCCGATCAAGGCATCGCTCGCGAAGTAGAGCCCGGCTGCTTCGCTTGAAGCCAGCGCACGGGCATCGACCGCTGTCGTGGGCAGCGCATACCGCCAGCGCTGGAGATCGGCCCAGGCCAAGAACTCGGACTGCTCAATCCCCAACAGCTGCTTGGTGATGGGCCATGCCGTTGCGATAACCACGTCGCGGTCCTGATCGTAGTGCTCGGCCGTCCACGCGGGCGACATCTGCACGACGAGCACACTGCTGGCCTCGGGCACATGGCCCGCCTTGGCATGCTCCACCTGCAGCCACGCGATGGGGTGTTCGCGGTCGGTGTTGAGCAGCGCGCTGAATGGAAACGGTATCCTGTGGTTGAGCCCAAACACGCACGCGAACTGCGGCTGGTACGCGCTCTCTGACCACGTCTGGAGCAGCGCGTCGCGGTCGATAGCGGTAGGCAGAGTGCTCGCGCGCAGCAGGTCCAGCGTTTGCGGCCCCGGCGGCGTCAGCACCACGGCATCGTACGGACCGTAGCGCGCGCCCTCGGTGGTGACGAAATGCCATGTAGCCCCGTCGCCCTCGATGTGTTGGATACGCGTCTGCGTGTGCATCGGCGCGTCCAACGTGGCGTACAGCAGCTTGGTGAGCTGGTTGATGCCGAACCTGTAGCTGTAGCGCGTCTGGCTGTTGGGCCGCTCAGCGCCTGGGGTAAGTTCGCCTTCCGTCCCAAACGTCCACACGGGGTCGTCTATGGTGACCAGGTCGTCGGTGGGCAGCTCGTGCAGGACGAGGTCGCGGATGGCGTCGTTGAGCTTGAAGTAGTTGGCGCCGTGGTCGTAGCGGCACCCTTCGCGGCGGCGCGTGGCGGCACGCCCGCCGGTGCCTCGGCTCTTCTCGAAGAGCGTAACATGGTGGCCTGCGCGTTCAATCATGCGCGCAGCAGCCAGGCCCGATAACCCAGCGCCCACAATGCCGATGTTAGCCATACACTGTTCCCGAATGCGCAACCTACTTTGATGATATTGAGTTACTCAATATAGGTGCTTGCCATTCACCACAGAAGCCTGGTCGAGGCCTCCAGATTGTAACAACGATGCGACCTCCGTGGCGACGTGCACACACATTGTGCGGTAGGCGTCCTGCGTGACCGCACCCACATGCGGCGTGCCGATGAAGCCCGGGTGTTGGACCAGCGGATGGGACACAGCAGGCGGCTCGGTGACCAGCACATCCGACGCATACACAGCCAGTCGTCCCGCTTCGAGCGCGGCGAGTACGGCGGCTTCGTCTACCACCGCGCCCCGGGCGGTGTTGAGCAGCACGGCGCCCGGCTTCAAGCTGGCGAGTTCGGCGCTGGCGATGTGGCCTCGCGTCTCGTCAGTGAGCGCCACGTGCAGGCTGATCGCATCGGAGGTCTGCATCAACACCTCCAGCGGCACGCGCGGATACGGGACGTGCTTCTGACTGCGGTTGGCGTATTGCACCTGCATACCGAACGCCTTAGCCAGATCGGCCACGCGCTGGGCGATGTCGCCCATGCCGACGAGGCCGAGCGTCCGGCCGTGCGCTTCTTGGCCCTGATACTGCCGCCGCCGCTCCCACGCGTCGGTCTTCACCCAGCGATATAACAGATCTGCGCGGCGCAGAGCAGTGAGCATGAGCAGCATGGT
>JBCCMF010000110.1:0-12675 GCA_039026435.1 Bacteroidota bacterium | reverse complement strand
CACCGTGCTTGATGGCTTGGTGGTGCCCGTCGACTTAATCTTTGGCTAGGACGCCAGCCGCTCTGCCACGGGTTCGGCACGGCGAGCGATGGCGAAGGGCATCAGCGGCAAGTGAATCGACAGGGTGGTGCCGCTTGGGGTGCTTTGGATGTCCCAATGCCCGCCGTAGAGGCGCAGCAGCTGCTTCACGATGGCGAGCCCGAGACCTGCCCCCTGCTGCTCGTAGTGATCGCGCTCGAACTGCATGAACGCGCCGATCTTATCGCGCGTGCCAGACGGGAAACCACGCCCTTGATCGCTGATGGTGAGCGTGTACATGCCGTCCTCGGCGCCTCCAACCACATGAATGTCGGTGCCCGGCGCTGAGAACTTCAAGGCGTTGCTCACGACCTCATCGGTGATGCGGCTCAGGTAGGGGAGGGCGATAGACGGGAAGTCGGCGACCACATTGAGGTGGAGGTCGTTCCCTCTGCCTTCCATCTGGGCGCGTCGTTCGGCTGCAAGGCGGATTTTCCCCACCACTTCTTGCGCGTGCGTGGTCACGGAGGGGGCCTCGATCGTCTCAGGCGTGGCCATGATGAGGTAGGCGTACAGCGTATACTTCTCGATGAGCGACTCCATGCGGTCGCTGGCGATTTGGACTTCGGTGAGCAACTCATCCACCTCGCTGGCCGTGAGCGATTGCCAGTCGTATTGCAGGACGGATGTGAAGCCGATGATGGCGCTGAGGGGCGTGCGCAACTCGTGCGGCAGCGTGGTCACGATATTGCGGCGCAGGGTATTCTGATCGGCCTGATGCTGGGCTTTCAAGTCCTCACGCTCTTGGTACCGCGCCGTCACATCGCGGCTGATGGTGACGATCTCCTGCATGGTGCCTTTGGCGTCAAACACAATGCGCGCTACCGTCTCTAACCAGATGAGCGCACCGTCTTTGCGCCTAAGTGGCGAGGTGTAGGTAATGGGTTGGGTGGGGTCGGCGTTCTCGAAGGCCCTGACGGCCGCCTCAACATCGCCTTCTCGTACGAACTCGAAGGGCGTCCGCCCAATTAAATCCTCAGCCTCGTAGCCCGTGATCTCGTGGGCCGATGGCGACACATACAAGTATTTCCCAGCAGGGTCGTGGACAGCAATGAGATCCGTCGTGACGCGGTTGATAAGCTCGTAGCGTGCTTTCTGCTGCTCCAGTTCGTGGGTGCGCTCTCGGACCAGGGTTTCGAGGTGTTGCTGATAATCCTCCAGCTTTTCCTCCTGCGCTTTCTGAACCGTGATGTCGCGTACGGTGCCCCGTAGCTCCTTGCGGCCGTCGATGGTCACCCGTTGCCCGGTGTATTCCAGCCAGCGTGTCTCGCCGCTGGGGAGATGGAGAGGCTGCTGCAGTGTATACGAGGGCTGCCTGTGGACCGTGAGGATCGCAGCGCGGCGCAGTGCGGTAAACGAAGCCCGGTCCAGGCGCCGTAGGAACTTGCGATACGTCACCTCTTCCGTGAGCGAGAACCCGAAGATGCGCCGAGCCTCATCGGAGAAATCAACCGCCTTGGCTGCTGTATCAAACGTCCAAGAACCGATCTGCCCGATGCGTTGCGAGTCATCCAGCGCTTGCCGTTGGTTGAGTAGCGTCTGCTGCTGCTCCACAAGTCCCCGTTTTGCTCTGAGCGCCGCATAGACAATCATCGACACGATCGCGCTGTTGATGATGAGGCAGCTTATGCTCGTGAAAATGGGCACAGAGGGATCATCGACGAAGGCATAACTCAACCCGGATGCGACGGTGGCTAGCCCAAAGAAGCCTAGCATGACGCTGAGGGTGCCGTAGAGCTAGCCCAAGGCCGCACCCATGCAGATGAGCACCGTCAGGTTGAAAAAGAAGGCCTCTGCGGCGTGATCGTTGTAGACCGAAAGGCCAAGCAGCCACGTTTGGACAATTGCCGACACGACGAGGACAACATGACTCAGTGTGGCCGTACGGATTGTTGGGTGAAAGGTGGCCACGCAACCTATCCCGCAGGCGAGTGTCACCACAATGCGAGCCCACAGCACATCTTTGAAGGGCGATTCGACGGCCCAGTAGAGCACCCCAACGATGGGGATGGAGACGGTGGCAAAGCCCAGGATGGCGCGGACGAGCAGCCGCGCCTCTCGGGTTTCTTCGGATCCTGGGGCAATAGTAAGGAGGGATGAAAACATGCGGTCAGCACGAGCACAAAACACACTACGGACGGGCAGCACCCGGCTCAGCTATGCGCAGGGGGAGGGCAACTGACCGCGAGATCGGGAGATAAGCCTGCGTTACTAAGCGACAGCGGTATCGACGGGTATTTGCAGCGCCATAAGCCTACGTGGGCTCCTTGAACCCGTGAAAAACCAGACCAGGATGCCGAACCGTTACAGAGCAGCATGCACCATCGGGAGTGTTGCCCAACCGTCTTTTGCGACAACAGGGCGTGCGAGACGCGTGTTGCTTGTGCTGTAGAAAGGGGATTTCCTCCCACAGCGTGCCGCTAGTTATCGCCTGCGAGCAAGCCGGGCCAGTTCTCATGGCCGCGCTTGATGTGGGTGCCGCGCCGTACCGACCAGAGGCCTTTGACCGAGCGGTTGTAGTTGACGTACAGCTTATCATCGACGACGGCCCACACCTCGGGGTCGGCATCGGCGGTGTAGTTGCGGCTGACGGCCCAGGCGCAGTAGCCGCCAAACTGCGGGGCATACTGCTCGGGGTTAGCGATGAAGAGGTCGCGATGCTCGGCGGTGCTGAACTGCCAGGTAGCGCCGTTCCAGGTGTGGGTGAATTCGGCAGTGCCTGGGGTGGGCTCGTCGAGGGTGAAGTAGGCGACGGCGTCGTAGCCGCGCAGCGCGAGGCCGTCGTCGTCGGCGTTGACGGGGTCGAGTTGGGCGAGGGCTGGAGTGGCTGCGAAGAGGCCAACGGCGAGGAGAGCGAGGAGGCGCATAGCTGAGGAGGGGTTGCGTATGAAATTCAAGGCGTTCGTGCGTGGAGGGCACTCCGCGTTACACGAGAATGCGTATACTTAGCTTCCCGCAACGGTTGTGCTCCGCCGAGGCCACACCGGGGACCCCACACCAACCGCTTGACCGTGCCGATGACCTGGAGGGAATGTAAGCGCTTACTCACCGTCGCCATCCTGATCGCCTGCGCAGGCTGTGCGTCCCCGGGCAGCCGTACCGACGGTACCCACGAGGCCGTGCCTGCGTGGGTGCAAGACGCCGTCTTCTACCAGATCTTCCCCGAGCGCTTCCGCAACGGCGACCCCACCAACGACCCCATCCGCGCCTCGCTCGAATACGTAGAGCGCGCGCCCGCCGACTGGGCCGTCACGCCGTGGACGGGCGACTGGTACGCGCAGGCGCCCTGGGAGCAGACGATGGGGGGCTTCTACCAGAGCGTCTTCCACCGGCGCTACGGCGGCGACCTGCAAGGCGTCATCGACGGGCTGGACTACCTCGCCGACCTCGGCATCACGGCGATCTACTTCAACCCCGTCTTCTACGCCCGCTCGCTGCACAAGTACGACGGCAACAGCTTCCACCACATCGACCCCTACTTCGGTCCGGACCCCGAGGGCGACCTCGCGCTCATCGCCGATGAAACCGCCGACCCCGAGACGTGGCAGTGGACCGCTGCGGATCGCCTCTTTCTGGACCTGCTGACGGAAGCGCGAGCACGCGGCATCCGCGTGGTCATCGACGGCGTGTGGAACCACACCGGCCGCGACTTCTTCGCCTTTGCCGACCTCCGCGCGCGTCAGGGCGACTCGCCGTACGCCGACTGGTACGTGGTGGAGCAGTTCGACGACCCCGCCACGCCCGAGCGCGAGTTCGCGTACGAGGGCTGGTGGGGCGTGGAGACGCTGCCCGTCTTCGCTGACACGCCCGACGGGCAAGACCTGCACCCCGGCCCGAAGCAGTACGTCTTCGACGCAACGGCGCGCTGGATGGACCCCAACGGCGACGGCGACCCGAGCGATGGCATCGACGGGTGGCGGCTGGACGTGGCCGAGGAGGTGCCCACGGGCTTCTGGGCCGATTGGAACGCGCACGTGCGCCAGCTGAACCCGGAGGCGTACACGGTGGCCGAGGTGTGGGAGCCCGCGCAGCACTTCCTGGACGAAGGCGGCTTCTCGGCCACGATGAACTACCACGCCTTCGCGCTGCCCGTCAAAGCCTTCTTGATCGACGAACAGATCACGACCGAGCGCTTTATCGACCTGCTGGACGAGGGGCGAGAGGCGTACGGCACCGCGCGGCAGACGGCGCTGCTCAACCTCATCGACTCGCACGACACCGACCGCGTGGCGTCGATGATCGTCAACGCGAAGGCCAGCTACCGCGACCCCGAGTGGTTTGACTACGACCGCGACGTGTCGCCGCGCAACGCGGAGCACTACGACTACGCCGTGCGCGCTCCGAACGATGCCGAGCGGGCCGTGCAGCGGATGGTGGCGCTGATGCAGTTCGCCTACCCCGGTGCGCCGATGCTCTACTACGGCACCGAAGCGGGCATGTGGGGCGCCGACGACCCCGACGACCGCAAGCCGATGGTTTGGGCCGACCTCGACTACGCCGACGAAGCCGCCGACCCGCGTGGCCGCGCCCGCACACTCGACCCCGTCGCGTTCGACGCCGAGCTGTTCGGCTTCTTCCAGCGGCTCATCGACCTCCGCGCCGAGCACGCCGCCCTCCGCAGCGCCGACCTGGCGTGGCTGGAGATCGACGGTGCCGAGCAGACCGTGGGCTTTACGCGCAGCGCGGGCGACGCCGCCGTCACCGTGCTGCTCAACCGCAGCGACTCGCCGCAGGCCATCAAGCTACCCGCCGCGGTGGGCGAGACCGTGCTGCTGACCACCAACCTGCCGTTCACGCCACAGCGCATCGGCCAAACCCTTCACCTGACTGTGCCGCCCCTCACGGGCGCCGTCCTCACGCAGTAGTTTGCGCATCTAGACCTGTCGGACTGCCGACTTTCGACCTGGGACCCACACATGCTAGCCATCCAGAAACGCCTCTCCAACTCCTTCTACGTCCTGCTGACGCTGCCCGCCACGGCGATGGGCTTTGCGCTCTCGGTGCAGATTGCCGCGCTGAGCTGGATTCTGAGCACCAAGTACGGGCTGGAGATCGAGGAGATCGGGCTCGTGTGGGCGGCCGGCCCGATTGCAGGCATCCTCGGCCAGGTGATTGTGGGCGTGATCAGCGACAACGTGTGGTTCTGGGGCGGCCGGCGGCGGCCGTTCATGTTCATCGGCGGCGTACTGGCAGCGCTGATGCTGCTGGCGCTGCCCAACATCGACGTCATCTCCACCGCCCTCGGCATCGACGGCATCCTGGGCGTGGCGATCCTGGTGGCGCTTACGCTCGACCTTGCCATCAACGTCAGCTTCAACCCTACGCGCTCGGTCATTGCGGATGTGACGCCCGAGGGGCAGGAGCGCACCAAGGGCTACACGTGGATGCAGACCGTCTCGGGCACGTTCGGCATGCTCGCGTACCTCATCGGCACCGTGTTCGACAACTTCGTGCTGATCTACTTCGGCGCGGCGCTGGTGCTGTTCTTCTCCATCATCCCGCCGTTCTTCATCACCGAGCCCCGCGACCTCAACTACGACGGAGAGGATGACGAGGTCGGCCCGATGGATCCCACGGCGAAGCCCGCCGCCGATGTCTTGCAAGACGACCTCGAAGTGTCGGCCTCGGCGAACACGAAGGCGTCGGCGGGGCAGGTGCTGATGACGATCCAGCCGCTGTGGGGCTTCCTGCTCTACGGCGTCTATGGCATGGTGAAGCGGGTGCTAGAACTGGAGTTTGAGCACTACTACTTCGAGTACTTCTGCCTGGCTGTGACGGTCTTCTTCGTGGCCAAGGCGCTGCTGCAACGCGAGACGGGCAAGTCGAAGAGCGAGGCCGGGATGATCGGCTTCCAGAAGGTGTTGGCGGCGCACTCGTTCACCTGGGTAGGCGTGCAGACGATGTTCGTCTACATGTTCGCCTACGTGCAGGACGTCATGCCCACCTTCGGCGACGACGAGATCGGCGACGTCATCAACATCAGCTTCCTCGTCCTCAACGGCGTGGCGGCGCTCTTGCCCGCGCTGATCCTGGAGCCCGTGACGAAGCGCATCGGCCGCGTGAAGACGCACATGCTCTGCATCGCGCTGATGGCCACGGGCTACGGCGGCATCTTCTTCCTCGGCTCCTCGCCGTTCGTGCTCTACGTGCTGATGGGCATCGTCGGCATCGGGTGGGCGGCCACGGTGAGCCTGCCGTTTGCCATCATGTCGCAGAAGGTGGATCAGGCGCGGATGGGCCTCTACATGGGCCTGTTCAACCTCTCCGTGGTGCTGCCGCAGCTCGTAGCCAGCCTCGGCATCGGCGAGATCGTAGGCGCCGCCGCCGACAAGCGCATCATCTTCCTCATCTGCGCAGGGGCCCTCGCCGTCTCTGCCGTCTCGTGGCTGCTCGTCCGCGAGAACGAAGACGCCGCCGTCGCCGAAGTTGTGGCGCCTGCCGGGCACTAGGTTGGCCCGAGCGTGGGTGGGCGCACGGCCGTGCGCCCCTACGGCGTGGGGGACTGACGGGACGGTATAGCCTAATTGCATATGCTGACGTAGGGGCGCATGGCATGCGCCCAGCCGCCGTGGCTGAAGTCGCCGCGCCTGCCGGGCACTAGGGTGGCCTGAGCGCCGCCGCGTCGTCCGGCCAGACGACGCCACGGTTGTGTCAACCCTGGGTGGGCGCATGGCCTGCGCCCAGCCGCCCCTGCCGTATTGTCTTGCTAGACGGGCGATACAGTGGACACGCGCCAAGTGCATCTCCTTAAGATCCCACTACTTCCAGACGATACATAGATGGCCTAGCATCGGCTAGGCGCGCGAGCACCGTTTCATTGCTGAAGTGCGCATCACCCATGGAAAAAGGGATCATGATCGGCCTGGGGGTCGGTCTCGTACTCATCCTTATACCGGTCGTCACGGGCGGGGCCGGCGCCACGTTCCTCGACGTCCCGTCGATGCTCCTCGTCATTGGGGGCACGCTGGCGGCGTTGCTCGTGGCCTTTTCCTTGACCGAGCTGAAGCAAGTTGTACCTGGCTTCAAGGCGTTCGTCGGCTTCCAAGACCCCTCGCTCGACGAGTACGTGGACCAGTTCGGCGAGCTGGCCCGCATGGCCCGGCGCGACGGGGTGCTGGCCCTCGACCGCAAGATCGACGAGATCGAAGACCCGGTCATGAAGATGGGGCTGGAGATGATCGTGGACGGCGTGGACGAGGAAGAGGTAAGCGACCTCATGCAGGTCAAGATCAAGCAAGAGCTGGGCAGCATGAGCTTGATGGCCAACTTCTTCAACACGGCGGGCACGTATGCGCCCAGCTTCGGCATGATCGGGACGTTGATTGGCCTCATCACGATGCTCAACGACCTCAGCGACCCCTCGCAGATTGGGGCCGGGATGGCCGTGGCGATGGTGACCACGTTCTACGGCGCCGTCGTGGCCAACTTGTTCTTCCTGCCGTTCGCAGGCAAGGCGTCTGGGCAGCTGTCCACGGTGAGGAAGTCGAGGCAGATCGTGCTGACGGGCATCCTGTCGATCGTGCGCGGTGAGAGCCCCACGATGATTGAGAAGCGCCTCCGCCTCTTCATCGGTGAGCAGGAGGACGACGGCGCTGGCGTAGAAGATGCCCGCGCGGCAGCATAAGCCCGCACCCATTCGTAGTCCTTCATCAACCCGGAACGCGTCATGCAAGAAGAAGACGAAGAAGAAGGCGGGGTAGAGGCCCCGACGGCTCCGTTTTGGATGGCCACCTTCAGCGACCTGTGTACGCTGCTGCTGACGCTGTTCGTCCTCATCGTGGCGATGTCTGAGGTGAAGACCGAGCGGCTGAAAGAAGCGCTGTCGCACTTTCAGGGCCGCAACGGCGTCCTGCAGCAGTCGGCGGTGGTGCCTGTGGTGCCGCAGGTGGTGATGAAGCGCGAGAACAAGAGGAAGCAGTCCGAGCGCTTTGCCGAGGTGCAACGCTACCTGAAGCAGAACGACCTGGAGGACAAGGTGAAGGTGGACCTGCGGCCGGAAGGCCTGCACGTGAGCATCACCGACTCGCTGATGTTCAACCCTGCTCGCGCCGACCTGCTGCCCCAATCGGGCGACCTGCTCCAGCGCGTGGCCGAGGTCCTGGCCGAGGACGTGCAGAGCGTAAAGGTGGAGGGCCACACCGACAACCAGCCCATCCGCAGCGCCCGCTTCCCCTCGAACTGGGAGCTGTCGGCGTCACGGGCGTCATCGGTGGTGCGGTTTCTGTCGCAGAACACCGTCATCCGCGACCCCACCATCTACCAAGCCGTCGGGATGGGCGAGTTCAGGCCCGTCGCCGAAAACACGACGCGCGAAGGGCGTGCCCGCAACCGGCGCGTCGAGATTTTATTCAGCTTAGACGAGTAATCCTATGGCAGAAGCAACCGAAACCACGGACGAAGGCGCCGTTGAGGCGGAAGAGGGCGGCAAGAAGAAGGGTGGCAAGCTCTTCCTCATCATGATGCTCCCGCTGGTGCTGCTCCCGATGACCGGGGGCGGCTATCTGGCGTATAGCCAATACGCACAAATCGCCGCCGCCACCGATGCGTTCTCGCGCGGCGCCGATGGCGACGGTGAGGATGGCGAGGAGACCGTCGAGTACGGGCAGTTTGTCGAGATCGAGAACTTGGTCATCAACCCCGCCGACGCTAATTCGCGGTATTTGATGGTGAATTTGGGCATCGAGGTGGCCGACGAAGAGGGCGTGGCCGAGATCGAAGCGCGAAAAATTGTCATCCGCGACCAGATCCTGCGCAATCTGAGCACGCGCAAGGTGGCTGAACTGGCCGATGTAGACCACCGCGAGGACATCATCAAAACGGACCTCGTCAACCTGATCAACGAGGTCTTAGCCGAGACCGAGGTGCAGCGCCTGCACTTTACGGCATACGTCTTGCAGTAGGGGCCAACCGCCTACGGCCCGCAGTGCCTGCGCCGCTGAGGCCTCCCGATGCAGTAGCCGCCCACACGGTTATCGGACATGTCCAAAACCCTCAGCCAAGACGAAATCGATATTCTCTTGCAAGTCCAGACGGACGGGCAGGAGCAGACGAACGACTACGATCTCGAATCGCTGGATACCATCTTTTCCAGCGGTGCCGGGGGCGATAAGAAGATCGTAAACTATAACTTCAAGCGGCCGCGGCTCTTTTCGCACGATCAGATCCGGCTGCTGAACCACGTCCATGAGGCGTTCGCGCGCGACCTGTCGGTCTACCTCTCAGCGCAGCTCCGCACCATCGTGGACATTGGCGTGACGGCCATCGACCAGGTGCTCTATTCCGAGTTTGTGATGTCGAGCGCCCCGCCGTCGGCGCTGTTTGTGATTGGCGTGGAGGGCAAAGATCACCAGATGGTGATCGAGATGGACACGCGCTTCGTGATGTTCACCATCGAGAAGCTGTTTGGCGGTAGCGGCGAGTTTCAGCGGCGCCCGCGCGAGATCTCGCAGATTGAGCAGCGCATCATGAGTAAGGTGATTGACCGCGCCTTCCGCGAGCTGGAGCGCTCGTGGGCTCAGCTCCACGAGGTCAAGCTGCACCAGGACGCCTTTGAGTCCAACGCCGAGTTTGTGCAGATCATCCCCGGCGTGGAGCCCGCGCTCGTGGTGACGCTGGCGGTGACCGTCTACGAGCAGCGCTCCTTCTTCAACATCTGCTATCCTTACATCCTGCTCGAAACCATGCTGGGGCGCTCTAGCGTCAAGCAGTGGTTCTCGAACCACGTCAACGAGGTACCGCCCGAGGAACGGGCGCGCTACGAGCAGCGCATCCAGAAGACACAGGTCCAGCTCCAGGCGCTGTTGGGGCACGCCCGTGTGCCCGTGCAGGACCTGGCCACGTTGGAAGTGGGCGATGTCATTCCGCTCGCCCGTCGCATCGACGAGCCCATCGAGGTCATGCTGGGTGGCAAACGCAAATACTTGGCTACCGCTGGGCGCTCGGGCAAGCACCGCGCCCTCAAGATTGAGCACATGGTAGACCCTGACCCCGACGATATCTATGGCGACTAAACTCCAAAAACACCTCGACGCGGCCCAAGAAAGCCTGCTGTCGTTCCTGCAGACCCTGGTGGGCCAGGCTGTGACGCTAGATGTGAAGCTGGGCGATCCTGTAGACCAGGCGGCTGTGTTCGGTGAGGCTGAGCCTTACGTCAAGCTGGTGCATGCGTCCGAGAGCGATGGCTTTGCCGTGCTGCTCGACGCCGGTTGGGTGTCTATACTGGCCGAAGGCATGCTCGGGATGTCGATGGGCATTGAAGACGAAGGCGCCGTCGATCTCGTCACCGAGATGGGCGGCCAGGGGTACGGCTCCATCCGCAACGCGCTGTCTGGTGCGGGCGTGGTGCTGCCCGAGGTGACGTTCAAGGTGGTGAAGCCGGGCGAGGCGCTCTCGCCGTCTGAGATTCCACTAGACCTGATCCGCATCGAGGCTAACGCCACCGTCAACGGCACGGCGCTCAAGGCCGTGATTGCGGTGCCCTTTGCACAGGACGAAGCGCTGCCGCCGCCGCCGCCCGACCCGGTGATGCCTGGCGCGCGCGTCGAGGTGAACCCCGCCGCCTTCCCCGACTTTGGCAGCACACGCCGCCGCCCCGGCGGCGACGGCGAGTCAGGCAGCTTTGGCATGTTGGCCGAGGTCGAACTGGAGATCAGCGTAGAGCTGGGCCGCCGCAGCATTCCCCTGGCCGAGGTGCTCCGCCTCACCACGGGCAGCATCGTAGAACTCGAGAAGCTGGTGGGCGAGCCGCTATCCATCTACGCCAACGGCCAGCTCATCGCCGAGGGCGAAGCTATCGTCATCGACGAGCAATTCGGCATCCGCGTGACGAGCCTGCGCACCAGCGGCCGCCGTGCGCTCGTCTAGCGGATTGGCACAGCATTAGCCCTATCGGAGGCAGGAGCCCACAGCTCCTTTCGTTCCCTACATACGGATATGGCACTGGTCAACGGTGCCGGGCTGAGAAGAAAAATGTTCCAGCGAGCAACCCCCTCATTGTCTGCTCCGGATCGAACCCAGCAGTTTCTCAACCGAGCCCTCGTGATGATTGGCCTCTTGGTCGGTCTGTGGCTCATACTGCAAGCGATGCCGGTGTCCCCGCCTCCTCCCGCACTCGAGACCGCCGTCTCGGGCGAGTTAGGCACCTCCTCTGAAGACGCGACGGCGCTGCCGTTTGCTACGCGGCCGCAACGCTCCAACACGTCCGGCTTGCTGCTCACCGCGCTTCTGCTGACGGCGGCGTTGGGCGGCGTGTGGTACGTCAAGAAGCGCAAGCCGAAGGGCGGCCTGCCCAGCGGTCCGTTCGAGGTGATGGGCAAGCACACCGTGGCGCCCGGCCAGCAGGTACAGCTCGTGCGCTGCGGCGGCGAGGTGTTGCTGTTAGGCATCGGCGGGCAGCAGGTGACGCTGCTGAAGAGCTACACGACCGATGCGTTCGCCGAGCCCGAATCGGCTCCGGTGGTAGCATCGCCAGCCGCCACGCCTCAATCGGTCCGTCCCCACGCGGCTAGGCCTGACTTCTCGGCGCTTCTCAAGCAAGCCGTCGGCGTGGGCTAGCGCCGCGCCTCAACCCCCTACGACCATGCGGATTCCCACTTGGCTTTCCTCTCGGAGGATGAGCAGCCTCGGCGTTGTACTGGCTCTGCTGATGCTCCTGTTTGTGCTTCCCGATGCCGCGCTGGCGCAGACGGCGGGCGGCAGCGGCGTGTTCGGCAACGTGCCCGGCATCGACATCTCGGGCGATGAAGACTTCGAGCTGCCCGTCCAAATTCTGCTGCTGCTGACGGTCCTGTCGCTGGCCCCGGCCATCATCATCCTGATGACGAGCTTCACGCGGCTGGTCGTGGTGTTCAGCATCCTCCGCACCGCGCTCGGCACCCAGCAGTCGCCGCCCACGCAGGTCATCATCGGCCTCTCGCTCTTCCTGACGATGTTCATCATGTACCCCGTGCTGGAGAACATCAATGACAACGCGCTGCAGCCCTACCTCGACGACCAGATCACGCAGAAGGAAGCGTTCGACCGCGCCGTGGTCCCGATGAAGAAGTTCATGATCGGGCAGACGCGCGAGAAAGACCTGCTGCTCTTCATGGACCTCGCCGATCAGGCCGTCTACGCCCAGCCCGAGGACGTGCCGCTACACGTGGTGGTGCCCGCGTTCGTCATCAGCGAGTTGCGCATCGCCTTCCAGATCGGCTTCCTGATCTTCCTGCCGTTCCTCGTGGTGGACCTGCTCGTGGCCAGCGTGCTCATGAGCATGGGGATGATGATGCTGCCGCCCATCATGATTTCCCTGCCGCTCAAGCTGCTGCTGTTTGTCCTCACCGACGGATGGTACTTGATTGTGGAGTCGATTGTGCAAGGGTATGCGATCACTTGATCCGGGCTGGAACGCTCACGATTTCGGTCTTCGGTTTTGGGACGCTCGCGTTCGCTCGCTTTCGGTTTTCGGGCTGCTATCCTGACCAAGAAGTACTCGAACAAAACGCACCGACAGCCTGAATTCACTTGACCCTGAGCATCGGCGCCTCAATTTCCGAACCCCGAACCCCGAACCCCGAACCCCGAACCCCGAACCCCGAACCCCGAACCCCGAACCGT
>JBCCMF010000109.1:0-12733 GCA_039026435.1 Bacteroidota bacterium | reverse complement strand
GCAGCGGATATGTGTCAGAAGTGTCGCAAACCGCGCACGTTTTTGAGCGATCGTTGTGCCCTGGCGCAGCATGGTCTCGCGCTTTAATCGCATCTCCATCCTTCGGGGCGCGAGGCATGCTAATTTGCAAACTGCAAACGCAACAGGCTCTGTCGTAAAACCTGATCTTGTAGCTCAATGTGTAAGGCCTGTCGTCCACGCTCGTCTCGAAGTCCCCTCTCCTAGAGAGGAGAGGGACAGGGTGAGGTCGAAACAAGGGAAGGCAACGAGGCCGATCTACCTCACCCCAGCCCTCTCCTAGCAAGGAGAGGGAGCCCGTTTTGCCAATCTCAGAGATGGTTGCCCCAAAAGAACGCCCGCGCAGTCAGATACCAATATTAATTAGACACCTTCGACCATGACCCTTGTCATCCCCGCCATCGACCTCCTCGGCGGCAAGTGCGTCCGGCTGTACCAAGGCGCGTACGACCAAGAAACCGTCTACCACGAGGACCCGGCGGCGATGGCCCTCGAGTGGCAGACCGACGGTGCGCGCGTGCTGCACGTGGTGGATCTGGACGCTGCCCGTGGCGACCGCGATAACAACCGAGCGGCCATCGCGGCCATCTGCGAGGCGTTGGACATCCCCGTACAACTCGGCGGCGGCATCCGCACGATGGACGATGTGCAGGCCGCTCTCGACCTCGGCATCTACCGCGTCATCATCGGCACGGCGGCGGTGCGGACGCCCGACCTGGTCTCCGAAGCCATCGCCGCCTACGGCTGCGAGCGCGTGGTGGTGGGCATCGACGCCAAGGACGGCGAGGTGAAGGTGCAAGGCTGGCTCGAAGGCAGCGGCATCGATGCTATCGACCTGGCGCTCAGCATGGAGCAGCGCGGCGTGCGGCGCATCGTCTACACCGACATCAGCCGCGACGGCACGCTGGCAGGCCCCAACGTGGACGCCTACCGTGCCCTCGGCAAACGGCTGACGCAAGCGCGCATCACCGCGTCGGGCGGCGTGGGCGCTCCTGCTGACATCGACACCATCCACACGCTGCGCGACCACCGGGTGGATTCCATCATCGTGGGCCGGGCGCTGTACGAGAACAAGTTTGTCCGCCCCGTCTCCTGGTGCTGGACCGACGGCGAGACCACAGCAGCAACCGACGCGTTCGTAGCCGACCACCTCGCCGCCGACTGCTAAACAAGTCTGCTAACCCCGACCGCTACCGCCATGCTGGCCAAACGTATCATCCCCTGCCTCGACCTGGACCAAGGGCGCGTCGTGAAAGGCGTCCGCTTTGTCGATATCGTCGATGCGGGTGACCCCGTGGAGCAAGCGCGCTTCTACGACGCCGCAGGCGCCGACGAGCTCGTCTTCCTCGACATCACCGCCACGCACGAGCAGCGCGGCATCATGCACGACGTGGTCCGCCGCGCCGCCGACCAGGTCTTCATCCCCCTGACGGTAGGCGGCGGTCTGCGCACGCTCGAAGACATGCGCGCCATGCTCCACGCGGGCGCCGACAAGGTCTCGCTCAACTCCGCCGCCATCCGCAACCCCGACCTCATTACGCAAGGCGCTGCGTCGTTTGGGGCGCAGTGCATCGTCGTTGCCATCGACGCCAAGCGCGTGGGCGCCGATCCGATGCGCTGGGAGGTGTTCGTCCACGGCGGCCGCAAGCCGACGGGCATCGACGCACTGGCGTGGGCGCAAGAAGCCGAAAAGCGCGGCGCTGGCGAGTTGCTCGTCACCTCGATGGACCGCGACGGCACCAAGGACGGCTACGACGTGGAGCTGCTGGCTGCCCTCGACGCCTGCGTATCCATCCCCATCATCGCCTCCGGCGGCGCGGGTACCCTCGACCACCTCGCCGACGGCCTCAAAACAGGCAAGGCCGACGCGGTACTGGCCGCCTCCATCTTCCACTTTCGCGAATACACCGTGGCCGAGGCCAAAGCCCACCTCGACGCGCAGGGCATCGCCGTCCGGCTTTAGCACGAACCTTGCGTGCCCGTGGCGGTACCGATGCGACTACCGCACACGTGCACTGCTATGGAAGTCTCCCGACGCCTCTCGCCTGCCGAATACTTCGCGTTCGACGCCGCATCGCCGCAAAAGCATGAGTTCTACAACGGCCATATCGTAGCGATGGCCGGCGCAGAACCTGAGCACAACCGAATCAAGGGCAATGTACAGGGTCTGATGTGGCAGCGCCTCCCTGAAGGCTGCTCCTCTGTCACCTCTGACCAGCGTGTACAACTCGATGATAGCTATGTCTACCCAGACCTCGTCATTACGTGTGGCCCGCGCAGGTACGACGCCAATCGTCCCAGAACGCTCCTCAATCCATTGATGGTCATCGAGATCATCTCGCCGTCCACATCCACCCGCGACCGACGCGACAAGATGGGGTCCTATCTCAAGCTCCTATCGCTACGCGAATACTGGATCGTGGAGACCGACGTGGCCCATGTCACGCAGTACGCGAAGCACGGCGACGCCTGGGCCGTCGAGCTACTGGCAGGCCGTGCTGTTTCCGTCGAAAGTGAACACCTCAGCGTCTCGCTCACGCTCGCTGAAATCTATCGCGGCCTCGACGCCATTGCCGACGAGATCCCGTGGAAGGGCGACGGGCCGCTCCAGGAGGACGCGGACTAGTTGTCGCGGAAGGTGCGTTCGTAGGCGCGGCCTTCGCCCTGGCGGAACCGCTCTAGCATACGCTGGCGCTCGTCGCGGTAGTTTTCCATCGCACTATCCACCACCTGGCGCGCACGCACGGGCAGCGGCTCCAGCACGTCAGCCTGCAGGATGATCAGCAGCTCCTGCTGTGACACCGAGGTCGTCTTGATGCTGAAGATGTGCTTCAGCAGCGGCAGGTCTTTCAGGATCGGCACGCCCCGGCGCCCAAACTGCTCGGTGGTGCTGTAGAGCCCGCCGATGACGGTCTGCTCGCCATCCAGCAGCAGCTTCTCGGTCGTCGCCGTGCTACGGTTGATGACCGTGCCAATAGACGAGGGCGTGCCGCCTGAATTCTCGACGTTTACCGTGAGGTGCACAAAGCTGAACGACTCGCCCGTTTCCGGGTCGGCCTCCTCGATAAGCGTAGGCACCACGTTGATGATGATGCCCGTCGAGAAGAACTCCGTGCGGGTGTTGCCTGCAAAGTCGCTGGTCTGGATGGGGATGTCTGAACCTACCTGGATGCGCCCGTTCTTACCGCTCTGCACAGAAATGCTCGGGTTGCCAATCGTCTGGCCGATGCCTTCATCCTCCATCAGCCGGAAGAGCCGTCCCAGTTCGCTAAACGGAACCGCCGTTGGACCGATGATCACATCGCTGATGGGGTCGAACAGCTCATCGGTTTTGAGTGTGAAGTTGATGCCTGCTTGGTTCTCTTGGCTGAGTCCACCGCCAACGGCACCGCCAGCTGCTCCACCGCCGCCTTGCTCCTGCCCGAAGATGGTGCTGTAGTTAACGCCCAGCTCGCGCGCCTTCGTCTGGTTCACTTGGAACAGGATCGCATTGATCTTGATCTCGCGCGTGGTCAGCGTGGCGGGTTGCAATGCAGCAAGCGCTGTCGAGTCAGGCGCCACGGCGCCTCTGGCCGCAAGCGGTCCGGCAGGGGCTACGTCAACCTCCTCGATGATGAAGTAGCGATCCGTCTCACGGTACGTCAGGTCGTTGAAGTTGAGCACCAGCTCGAACGCGTCCAGGTAGTGCATCCCCGTGATGTTGATCTCGATGGGGATGTCGCGCTGCTCGGGGTCGATGACGATCTTCCCCGATAGCCGCTCGAAGATCGGGTTGATGAACTCGATAAACTGCGGGAAGGGCGTCTGCGGCTGGAACGACACGAGCTGGTCGGGCGGGACGTACGTACGGATGACGCGTTGCGGCGGCTGGTCCTGGGCCAGTGCGGGCGCGGCCATTGCCCAGCCCAGCAAAAGCCCGGCGATGAGAGTGCGTTTCATGATGTGTTATGCGGTTGGGGTGGTATGCGGATCTGGTATCGACCTGTTTCCGCACACCTTAAAGGGCGGTCCCGTGCGCTACATCACATCGCTATACTGTCTGATTATCCGGCACCTCTCCACACAAACGCGATGCGAGGCTCACAGGGGCTTCATCCCACAATTAGTCGATAATCGTTTGATTTTGAGTCAATTGTCATCAATTGATACGAGATTGACGGTGTTAACTATCGAATTTCGCATCGAAACGACGACTGCTGCCTTTTGGCCTGATTCGTGCCTCATTGTGGGACACTAATAAGGGCCATGCTCCAATCATGTTGACCGCCTCTAGCATGCAAAAAAAAGTTTGCCTCCTCGGTGCCTCGGCCGTGGGCAAGACCAGCCTGGTCTCCCGATACATCCGCGGCATCTTCTCGGAACGGTATCTCACTACGATTGGCGTCAAGATCGACAAGAAAACGGTAGAGGTGGATGCCCAGGCCGTGGATCTGCTCGTGTGGGACCTCAACGGCGAAGATTGTTTTCAGCGTCTCTCAATGAACTACCTCCGAGGGGCGGCGGGCTATGTGCTCGTGGCCGACGGCACGGCCGATGACACGCTCGACAAAGCCCTGACGTTGTACCATCGTGCAACGGGCACGCATGGCGCAGTCCCTGCGGTGCTCTTGCTCAACAAGCACGACCTGAAGGAGGAATGGACACTCAGCGCTGGGCAGATTGAAGCGCTGGAAGCCGACGGGTGGACGCTCTTCTTCACGAGCGCCAAGACTGGGGAGAACGTTGACGAAGCCTTTGCCTATCTCGCAGCGCAGACGCTGCACATGAACTGAGGGTGCTGCACAATGACCACGCTTCCTGCTACCCACCCCTTGCTACGCGATGTTACACGTGCGCTAGACCTCGCCATCGCGCGGCCTACCCCCGACGGCACGCTGGCGCTGAACCTGCCTGTGCCAAGTTGGCTGGCGCGCCTCTGGCCCTATGCAACGACCACGATCGCCCGCGACGCGTCGCTCTTCCTGGATGATTTCCTGACGCAGGCCGAGGTGCACTGGGCCTCGGCTGCGCCTCAACCGTTGTGGTCTGAGCCCTGGACGGAATCCGGCCCAGACGGAGGCGAGGTCGTGCTCGAGGCGGCAGCGATGACGGCGCAAGGCCAGGCGCTGCTGCTCCTCCGGCAGGCGCAAACCTCGGCCGAGGACACGCGACACGTGCTGCAAGAGAGCCGCTCGCAAGCGCTCGAGATGCGCCGGCTCATGCACGAAGTCAACAAGCGCGAGGTACTGCTCCACTGCATCATCCACGACCTCTCTACCCCGCTGGCGGGCATCAAGGGCAGCCTCACCCTGCTCCAACAAGATCAGCTGGTAGACGCCGAAGGCGACGAGCTGCTCGCCATCGCGCTGCGCCAGACCGAGCGCCTGCAGACGCAGATCCGCGACGTGGTCCGTGACTTCGCCCGCGATGTAAAAGCGGTCCTCCCCACCCTGACAAGTAACGAGGCGCCTGCCGACATCCACGAGATCGCTGCCGATGCGCTGCAGGCCATCCGCCCCATCGCCGAGCCGCGCCAGGTGGCGCTCGCCCTCGACGCAGACGGCCACGCCCCCTGGACGGTACGCGGCGACGCGGGCCAGCTGGCGCGCGTGCTTCAAAACATGCTGGATAACGCCCTCCGCTTCACCCCACCCAACTCCACGCTAACCGTCCGCCTCTCGCAAACCGACGCAGAGATTCAGGTGGGCGTGTTGGATGAGGGACCGGGTGTAGCCCCCCAGTTGCAGCCCCACCTGTTTGATCGCTTCTCCCAAGGCGATCGTGACGCGGGCACGGCGGGCTTGGGGCTGTTCTTCTGCCGCATCACCGTTGAGCGGATTGGCGGCCACGTGGGCTACCGCGACCGCCCTGGCGACGGCGCCTGCTTCTGGTTTACCCTGCCCCGAACTTCACCCTGACCCACGTGCCAATGGCCCTTCGTGTCTTTTTGGTCGATGACGACCCCGACTACCTCGCCCTGCTGCGCTACCAGTTTGCCCGGCGCACCCAGGCGGATGTCCACCTCTTTCACTCAGGCGAGGCCGCGCTCAAGCAAGTGGACAACCTCTCGCCCGATCTTGTCCTGCTCGATGTGGTTATGCCAGGCATCGGCGGGCTGGAGACGCTGCGCCGCCTCCGCGCCAGCCACCCTGACGTACCCGTGGTGATGGTCTCGGCACAATCGGTGGTGAGCGTGGCGCTGGAGGCGCTAGAGCTCGGCGCATACGACTACGTCACCAAGGGCCACGACGATACCGCCAAGCTGCAGACGCTCATCGGTCAGATCGCTGAGCGGATGGCGCTGGCGGAAGAGGTCGCGTCGTTGCGCGAGAAACTGCCCGGTGCCCAAGGCCTCAACAACCTCGTGGGCGAAAGCAAGGCGATGCGGCAGGTCTTCACCACCGTCCGCAAGACCTTGCGCGGCGACCTCACTGTGGCCATCCTCGGCGAGAGCGGAACGGGCAAAGAACTCATCGCCGAGGCCATCCACTACAACTCCAAGCGGCGGCACCAACCGTTCGTGATCGTCAACTGCGCGGCCATCCCGAGCGAGCTCATGGAGAGCGAGTTCTTTGGCCACGAGAAAGGCTCGTTCACGGGCGCCTACAGCCGCAAGCTGGGCAAGTTCGAGCAGGCCCACCACGGCACCATCTTCCTCGACGAGATCGGCGAGCTGAGCCTGAGCCTGCAGGCCAAGCTGCTGCGCGTCTTGCAGAACCAGCAGCTGCAGCGCGTGGGTGGCAGCGATACCATCACGGTGAATGTGCGCGTGCTGTGCGCCACCAACCGCGATATCATGGCGATGGTGCGCGAAGGCACGTTCCGCGAGGACCTCTACTACCGCCTCTTCCAGTTCCCCGTCCAGCTCCCACCGCTACGTGAGCGCGATCAAGACCCGCTGCTCCTAGCCGACTACTTCCGCAAACTCTTCTTGGAGCGCCACCCCGATGTGGAGGCTCGTCCCTTCGCTACCATCACCCGGCGCGCGCTGCTCAAATACCGTTGGCCGGGCAACGTGCGCGAGCTGAAGAACGCCGTCGAACGCGCGCTCCTGATCGCCGACGGCGACGAGATCATGCCCGCCGATCTCATGCTGGGTAACCCGTTCAGCGCTCCGCTGGAGGCAATGCCCACCACTCCTGCAGCCACGGCCGAGCCCGCAGGTCCTGCACGCCCCGATCGCGTCATCACCCGTGCGCAGACGCCCGACGATGTGCTGCCGATGGAAGAGGTGAAGCGGATTGCCTTGGAGCACGCCTACGCGTTGTGCAAGGGCAACATCGAACAGACCTCGCAGCGACTCGGCATCACGCGCTCTACCGTCTACCGGCTCCTCAAGCGGCACCACATCCGCGACTGAGCGCACCAGCGGCGAGGATTATTACGCGTGCGTCACCAGCAATAAGTGCAGCGTCCCTGTAGTTTAGCGTGGTGTTCCACTGTGATAGCCACGCCCATGCCTCGTCTCCACCGCACCGCTGCTCTGCTCGTCTTTGCGTTCTCGCTCGGCCTGTACGGTCTGACCGTGAGCCCCTCCACCGCCCTTTGGGATACAGGCGAGTTCATTGCGAGCGTGGACGGCTTGCAGGTGATGCACCCGCCCGGCGCCCCAGTGTATCTGCTGCTGGGCCGAGCGGTGACCATGTTCGTTCCCGATGCCTACGTGGCGCTCTCGGTCAACCTGCTCTCGGCGCTGGCGAGTGCGCTGACGGTGATGCTGACCTACCTCATCGTCGTGCAGCTCGTCCGGCGGATCAAGACTGCGAAGCTACCCTCGGCCGATGCGGTGCTCGCGGGGGCAGTGGGCAGCCTCACGTTTGCGGTATCGGACACGTTTTGGTTCAGCGCGGTGGAGGCCGAGGTCTACGCCCTCTCGATGCTGCTGACGGCGCTGATCGTGTGGCTGGCGCTACGGTGGCAGGAACAGGCGGCCACGGAATTCGCGCGGCACGGCGTCCGCTTTGGCGCGGTGAGCAGTCGTGGCCTGCTGCTGATTGGCTACCTCTTTGGCTTGGCGGTTGGCATCCACCTCATGGCGCTGCTGACGTTCTTCTTCCTGGGCTACCTCGTCTACTTCACGTACTTCGCCCGCCCGGAGGCGCCGCGCCGCACGCAGCTGCTCCGCTTCGCGCTGGCCTCGGGGCTCATCCTGGTCACCTTCGGCCTGCTCTACCCCGGCGTAGTCATCACGCTGCCCGGCTTGGCGGTGGCGTCAGGCGCACCCACGCTGTTCTTCGTCGCCTTCGCGTTGGTGCTCACGGCCGCCATCGTCGTCACGCAGCAGCGGCGCATGGCGATGGCCAACGTCGCCGTTCTCGCGCTGACCGCCGTTGTCCTCGGCGTCTCCACCTACGCGCTCATCCCCATCCGCAGCGGCAGCAATCCCCCCATCGACCTCAACAACCCCGAGACGGCCGAAGCGCTCATCCCCTACCTGCAGCGGCAACAGTACGGCGACACCCCGCTGCTCAAGGGCCGCACCTTCGACGACACCACGGGCGCGCTCAGCCGCGAGGCGGCGTTCTTTCCGCGTCGCCACTCGGTTGACCCCACGCACCAAGCGTTGTACCGCAGCTACACCTCAGACACCGACTATTTCCTGAGCTACCAGCTGGGCCACATGTACATGCGGTATCTGCTCTGGAACTTCGTAGGCCGCGCCAGCGATGTGCAGGACGCGCCGGCCTACAGCGGCTTGGCCGATCCACCTGGCGAGTACCTCTACACCACACCCAGCGAGCGCGCCGGGCGCAACGCCTACTTCGGCCTCCCCCTGCTGCTGGGCCTGCTCGGGCTCCTCTACCACATCCGCCGCGACCCGCGCATGGCCTTCAGCGTCGGCGTGCTGTTCTTGATCACGGGCGTGGGCTTGGTGCTCTACCTCAACGAAATCCCGCGCACCCCACGTGAGCGCGACTACATCTACGTGGCCAGCTTCTTCGCCTTCGCCATGTGGATCGGCCTCGGCGCACTCGCCCTCGTAGAGGCCGCTCGGCGATGGCTTACCGTGCTGCCCCCTCGGCCCCTCTTGGCCGGTCTTGTCACCGTGCTGTTGCTGGTGCCCGGGTGGATGCTCCTCCAGAATTACGACGACCACGACCGCTCGGGCAACGTGCTGGGCCGCGACTTCGCCTACAACCTGCTCATGAGCGTGGATGATGATGCCATCCTGTTTACGGGCGGTGACAACGACACGTATCCGCTGTGGTACCTGCAGAACGTGGAGGGCGTGCGCCGCGATGTGACGGTCGTCAACCTCTCCATCCTCAACATGCCGTCGTATGTGGCGCAGCTCAAGCACAACCGCATGCTCGACGCTGCTCCTCTCGCCTTCAGCCTCTCCGATGCGCAGATTGCCGCGCTAGAGCCCGCCGCGTGGCAGCCGCGCGAGATTGCCGTGCCGGTAGACACCGGGCTGTTGGTGGAGGAAACCGAGATGCGCATCTCGCTCGAAGACACCAGTGGCTTCGACAACCCCATGCGGTGGCGGCTGGAAGGGCGTCCCTTCGCACCCGAGTTCAACCTGCTCTACGTACGCGACCAGGCCCAGCTCGACATTATCATCACCAACGCCGAGCGCGGATGGGAGCGCCCGATCTATGTGGCCGCCACCGCAGGCTTCGATGCACGCCTCGGCCTGGACCGCTACCTGCAGCGCGAAGGGCTGGCGTACCGCGTCGTGCCCATCCCCCACGATGAGCCCGACGGCCGCATCGTACCCGAGCTCATGGCCGAGCGGCTCGACGCCTTCCGCTTCACCAACACCGCCGACTCTAGCGTCTACTTCGCCGAGGATGCGCGCGGCATGGCAGGCTCGCACTACCGCCTCGCGTTCACCGGGCTAGCCGAAGCCCTCGCCGACGAAGGCCGCACCATCGAAGCGCTCGACACGCTCGACCGTGCAATGGCCGTCGTCCCCCCTGCCACGATCCCCATCAACCCGTTCAATGCCTTCCCGATGGCGGGCCTGTACGAACAACTGGGCCGCGCAGACCAAGCCGTGCAGCTGATGCAAACCATCGAGCCCGCGCTGGCCCGTAACCTCGCCTACGCCTCCACCGATGCCACCCTGACGCAGAGCTACGACATGGCACAAGCCGCTCTCGGCGTCTACCTGCGTGCCGAAGCGTTCGATACCGCCGCCGCGTTTAGCGACCAGCTCGCCGAGGCCACAGGCAACCCTGGCATCAAACAAACTGCCGAGGACTTCCGGCAACTCTACGAGCAGCTGGTGCAATGAGAAAAGGCCCCGCACAACGTACGGAGCCCTTCTCTTCACGGCTGAACCGATGATCGACTATCCATTATCTATCGATGTTGAGGAAGGCGTACAGGGGTAGTCTCTCCACGACCTCATTCCCGGTGGCGGGGTCGATCCAGGTGTAGTCATGGGCGATTGGCCCGTCTTTTTCGGAGGTGAAGGACCCGCTGTCGAGGCGGTTGAAGTGCTCGAACGTGCCCATTTCGTGCGTGTCCGTGTGGACGGTGACGAGAAGGCCTGTGACGCCCTCGGGCGTTGCGTAGCTCACAGGCAACGTCTCGGCGAGTGGGATGACGATCCCTTCCGTTTGGCCGGGTTCAATCTTCGCGAAACCAGCTTGCACGTTGCCAGCCCCTGCGCCGATAACGTAGACGCCCCCACCACCCGATTGGATCAGCGCGCCATCGACGACCACGGAGGCAAAGACCGCATCGTTTTCGATCATATAATCGATGATGATCGAGTGGCTGGCTGCGTCGTAGCGAGCCTGGAGCGGTTCCGCATCGGTATTCCCATCGATGGCCTGTAGGTCTTCTGGTGTCAGCACCTCATCTTCAGCTGTGGCGTCGACGATGCTGTCCTGGCAACCAAGAAGGCCAAAGACCAGGATCATGCTGAATAGCGCTGAGAGCCTACGCATGGGTAGTACCTGTAGAATGATGATGAGGAGCAAGCGTCAGCAAAGAAGCTCCCCTGTACCTGGAGCACTTTGCATTTACATGTAAAGCTATCTGTTCAGCAAATACAAGTCCAAATGTGACCCAGAGCTCGCGTCCCACATTCTTCACATCGATCGGTGCATGCTCAATGGACTATAGGTCACCACGCAGAAGAGAGCGCTGAACAGCGTGCGACGCCCTTCTCCGTCAGTCTTGGCTTGGTCAGTTCACTATACGTCGATGACCATAAAAGCATGAAGCGGAAGGGTCTGGGTGAACTCACGGTTCGTGGCTTCATCGGTAAACGTATAGTCGAAAACCACGGGGGCGTCGCGTTCCAACAAGAACGATCGGCCAGGTGCCACACGCAGCGTATGCTCGAACACGCCTAGTTCGTGGGTATCAGTATGGAAGGAGACGATTAGCCCAGCTTTCCCATCGGGTTGGGATGTGCTTTCCGGCATGTCATCGACGAGCGGGATCACAATGTTCTCAGTCTCTCCTGGCTCTATCCGAAGCAGTCCAACGAGGGGGTTGTCCGTTCCACCTGCGCCAAAGACATGAGCGTTCAGACGCTCCGAAGGAGGCGAAATTGCAGGATCGATGATCACAGCGGCGAAGACGGCTTCGTTCTCGACGACAGCATCGATGATAACGGTATGTGCGTCGGCGTCGTAGCGAGCCTGCACGGGGGCATCGTCTGTGTCGCGCGCAGCGACCTCTTCAGCAGTGAGCGGCTCATCATCAGGCGTGGCGTCCACGATGCCGTCCTGGCAACCAAGGAGCCCGAAAATTAGGATGATACTGAGCAGCCCGGAGAGCTTGCGCATGGGTACTTCGTATTTTGATTCGCGTGTGTCTTGAGAGAGCGAGGCACCATCGAGCCTGTATTCTAGCTGGATGTTCGCGCCTAGAATACAATGTAGGCGTGGAGCGGCAGCGTCATGGGCGTCACTTCATTCGTGTCCGTGTTGGTAAAGTTGTACTCGTGGGGCACAGGCACATCGCGGCCCCAGCCCTGCGGATCGGTCTCATCTGCGGTGGCCAAGGCGTGCTCAAAGACGCCAGCCTCGTGCGAGTCGCGGTGTAGGGAGACGAGGATGTTAGCCGCATCGTTGGGTACGGCACTCGTCAGTGGAATCTCGATGCCCGTCGTCACGCCCGCCTCCAGGTTGACATAGCCGAGAAAGCCCGTCGGCCTGTTTGCGCCGATGTAGATCTGATCGCCCGACATGGAGAGAACGCCCTTGTACCAGACCGCGGCGAATACCGCATCCGAAGCGATCATGGAGTCGATACTGACGGTGTTTGTGGCGGCATCGAATGTAGCCACCACGGGCGGCTGATCGTTGGGTACATCGTTCGACTGGACGATGTCCTCGGGGTTGACTTCCACGACTTCATCGGGCTCTGCTTCGGGGGCCAGCACGGGATCTACGACAGAGTCGTCGCACCCGAAGGTGAAGAGGGCCAGCGTTAAGCAAAGAAGGCCAGTGAGTTTGCGCATGCGTACTACCTCTGTGTTGATCGTGAAGCCGCGGCTGCCAGTATGTAATACCTGAGCATTGTATCGGCGTTGTTACATACTCAATAAGCACAATAGGCATCGTATGTTCAAGCCACAAAGCAACTTAGGCCGCGGTCTTCACACTAATGCTATGATTCGTTACAATTTTATGCAGCCCGTATTGCGGGTCGCGAAGTGGAACCCCTTCCGGCTCTACCGTAGAAACGCGCCACCGCCAGCGGGCATCGCCTATGTATCCCCCTTCTGTTGAACTGTGCGAGGTAGGGCCACGCGACGGCTTCCAGTTCG
>JBCCMF010000108.1:0-12849 GCA_039026435.1 Bacteroidota bacterium | reverse complement strand
GTGCTAGCAGCTTCGGCTGGAGACTCCCAACCTGACATTCTTAGACATAGGATCACCTCCGCAAGACAGGGCTATCAACAAACGCGAAGCCCGCCGCCCAGTTAGACGGACCTCGCAGCGCGAAGCGGGATTTCCCATCCCGCAGCCCGCCGAACGACGCCCACGCGGTTGGGTTTCAGGCGAAAAGTAGAGGATGCATGTTAGCGCGGGCGCAGCGTGCCGAGCCCGCCGTCCACGCCAATCACCTGGCCTGTCACCCAGCCGCTCTGCGTAGGGTCAAGCAGCCAGCGGATAGCAACGGCCACATCAAACGGCTGCCCCACGCGGCCCAGCGCGTGCATGGACTCGGACTGCGAGCGGCCCGCATCGGTGCTCAGGATGCGGTGCGAGAGCGGCGTCTCCACCAGCCCCGGCGCCACACCGTTGACGCGGATGTTGCGGTTGGCGTACGACGCCGCGGCCGACTTCGTCAGGCCCACCACGCCTGCCTTGGCCGCGGCAATGGCCTCGTGATTGTTGAGGCCCGTGCGCGCGACCGCCGATGAGCACAGCACGATGGAGCCGCCTGTTTTCATCATCGCCCGCGTGGCGGCCTTGACCGTGTAGAACGCCGTGTTCAGGTTGAGCGCCACCGTCTCCTGAAACTCCTCTACCGAGGTCAGGTGCGCAGGTTTGAGCAGGATCGAGCCCACGCAGTTGACGATGCCGTCGAGGCGGCCATACGCCTTTTTGGTAGTTTTGACGAGGTTCTGGACCTGATCAAAGTCGGTGGCGTCGAGCGGGTGCGCGTGGGCGCCGTAGCGCTGCGCCAGCTGGTTGACTTCGTCTTCGCGCCGTGAGCCCACGACGAGTTGGGCGCCGTCGCCCGCCAAAAGGCGGCACACCTCAGCACCGATGCCGCCTGTGGCGCCGATCACGGCGTATACGCGTTGTTCTGCCATTGTAGATTGGGGTCATGAAAAGGAGACTCGTGGCACACGACGCCCCACCCATAGATCCACGGCCTTGGCAGTCGTAGAGGCATCGTTACGGCACCCGCAGCGTCGTCCGGTGGGGCAGCACGTTCACCACACGTAGGCGATCCCAGCGAAGAATTGCGTCAGTGCGGCCGTGGTGCGGCCCTCCACCGTCCAGCGCAGGTCGAAGTGCGCCTGGACGTTCTCGTGTATAATCAGCGAGAGGCCTGGGCCCAGGGCGGTGAAGCCTTGCTCGGGTACGATGCCCAACGTGGTGATGGCCTCGCCCGTGTCCGTAACGCTGTTGGTGCGGTCGATGCGGACGCGCAGCAAGATGCGGGGGTCGAGGAAGGCGCCGGCCTCGGCGTGGAGCCGCCATTCGTTCTCGGGAATGCCTTGCCGGAACTGATAGCCTGCACTGGCGCTGGCATACCCCGGAAACGGATCCAGCGAGGCGCCAGCCAGCACATGCAGGTGCAGGTCGGATTCGCTCGACCCGAGTGGAGGCACTTCGTCGACTTCGTAGCCCAGCGGCAGCTTCACGCCCACCTGCGGCGAGATCACCACAGGGCCCATCTGGGGCAGGGAGTAGCGGAGGTACAGGAAGGCATCGGCCCAGCCGGAGTTGGAGAACGTTTCGTCGGGCGTCGTGGCGTCCATCGCCTTGGCGTAGGCGTTGGCCACGAGCATCAGGTTGGGCACGAGGCCGAACTCGGCATAGAGGTAGACGGCCTGCTCTTCGAACTGCTCAGGACGGTCGGTCGTGCCTAGTGTGCCGCGGTCCCCGTTAGCTAAGAAAGCGCGGTCGGCGCTGGCGCTGCCGTAGCTGACCTGTACATAGCCTGAGCCCGGCGAGCGGGGCCATTGCGCCTGGACTTCAACAACAAACAGGCAGCTACAGACGATCAGAAAGGCAAGGCAACGCATCGGGGTGAGAACTGGTGAACATGAGCGGCACGCTCATCGGTTGCAGTGCGCGCCGTAGCGTTACGACGCATCGCGCGTAATTTTCTGTACTTCTTCGGGGCTGCGCGTGAGCAAGCCTTGCTTCTTGAAGTAGATCATGGTCGTGTCGATGGTGCCGTGACGCATGCGCTGCTTCACCTCGTCCAGCGGCATGCCGTCGTTGAGCCAGATGAGCGCCGCGGTGTGCGTGAGGCTGTGCGGCGACACGCCCGGCCGCTTCAGCCCCGCCTCCTTCAGGTGCTTGTTGATGCGGCTGCGCACCGAGCGCGTGTTGAGGCGCTGCCCCTCGGAGCGGTGCCCGTGCGACACCACCAGCGGCTGCGACGGCAGGATGCGGCCGCGCGTGTCGAGGTAGAGGCGGATGGCGTCCATCACCGCCGGGTCGATGGGCACCTGCTGGTCTTTCACCGTCCGCCCCTTGCCCTGCACGCGCAGGTACCAGCCCATCAGCGTCTGCTCCAGGTCTTCCAGGTCGGCGCGGATGATCTCGATCTCGCTGAGGCCCGCGTAGAGCATCATGTAGATAATGGCATGATCGCGCTTGCCGATCTGCGTGGCGCTGTCGAGGCCGTCAAGCAGTTGGCGCACGTCGGTCATCGTCAAGATCTGGCGCGAGTGGGTGGTGGGGCGGCGATTGCCCTTCACCGAGCGCGCTGGGTTCTCCTGCAGCAGCCCCACTGCCACCAGGTATTGGCAGAAGCGCCGCAGCGCCGTTAGGTAGGTCGAGACCGACACCTGATGCAGTCCTTTCTGCTCCACGAGGTAGCGCTTGTAGTTCTCCACGCCTGGCGTCGTGAACCGGAACGTGCGCCCCTGCGGCGACACGAGCCACCGATGAAACGTGTTCAGCGACCGCCGATACGTACCGCGCGTCTCCTTGCTCTTCTCGCTCAGGTAGTCGTTCAGAAACCCATCCAAGTGCTGGTCCACTTCGCCGATGGTCAGCTTGAGACCGCCATCGGGGCTGGATGGTGCGGAAGCATCAGCCATACCGGGTGCGCGTTGCGTTCGACAAACGGAGCGAGGCGCAGCCTCAAGCAGATACCCGCCGAAGCCACGCCTCGTCAATCACGCACTTTTTAGGCGAAGGATCAATAACGGAACTGTAATCAATCGCTTCTGAAGCGGGTTTTAGTCCCCATTTACCGATTTATACCAGTTCTGTGGGATGATTGTGCGCCAGAGGGTGTCATCCCGAGCGGCGGCCGCAGGCGAAAGCCGAGGGATCTCCCACTTGGTCGTTGTGCAAGTCGTAGACGGGGGAGATCCCTCGGCTACGCTCGGGATGACACGTGGAAACGTGCTGCCGCACCCTGAATGGTCAGAGGTCAGCGTTCGGGTCAAAGCCTTCCAGCACGCTCACGTACTTCTGCAAGAACGACGAGCCCATCGCCCCGTCCACGATGCGGTGGTCGTAGGAGAGCGAGAGGTACATCATGTGGCGGATGGCAATCACGTCGCCCATGACCGGGTCCTCGATCACTACCGGTCGCTTCTTGATGGCGCCCGTCGCCAGGATGCCGACCTGCGGCTGGCTGATGATGGGCGTGCCCATGAGGGAGCCGAGCGAGCCCACGTTGGTGACCGTGAACGTGCCGCCCTGCAACTCGTCGGGCTGGAGCTGCTTGGTACGGGCGCGGTTGGCGAGGTCGGCGACGCTGTGGGCGAGGCCTGTCAGGTTGCGCTGGCCCGCGTTGCGGAGGATGGGCGCCAGCAGCCCCGTCTTGTCGATAGCGACGGCAATGCCGATGTGGTAGTCCTTCTTGATGAGGATCTGCGTGCCCTCGACCGAGGCGTTCATGATCGGGTGCTCGCGGAGCGCCTCGACGGCGGCATGCACGAAGAACGGCGTGAACGTAAGCCGGACGCCCTCGCGCTCTTGGAAGGCGGCCTTGTTGCGGTTGCGGAAGGCGACGAGGTTGGTCACGTCAGCTTCGGCGAAGGAGGTGACGTGCGCCGACGTCGCCTTGGAGCGCACCATGTGCTCGGCGATGATCTGCCGCATGCGCGTCATCTCCTGGATCTCGACCCGGCCGCCGCTGCCCGACACGATCGTCGGCGCTGGTGCGGCGGGGCGCGGTGCCGGAGCGCGCGTGGCCGCAGGCTGGGCAGCGGGAGCGGGTGCGCTCGTGCGGTTGGCCAGGTACTGCATCACGTCGTCTTTGGTGATGCGTCCCTCGCGGCCACGGCCTTGGATGCGCGCCATGTCTTGCATCGTCAGGCCTTCCTTCTCGGCAATGGAACGCACGAGGGGCGAGTAGAAGCGGCCGTCGTCGTCGCGGCGCGGCACCGGGTCGGCGGCGACGCCATCGCCGGAGGAAACGGGCGCAGCAGGCGCGGGTGCACTGGGCGTTGGCGTCGCGGCTGGTGCGCTCGGAGCCGGTGCGCTTGGGGCGGCGGCAGGCGCGGGCGTCACCACGGCACCGGCCTCAGCGCCGATGCGGGCGATCACCGTGCCCACCTCTACCGTTTCGCCTTCTTCCACCAGGATCTCGGCCAAGACGCCCGCTACAGGCGAAGGTACCTCCGTGTCCACCTTGTCGGTGCCGATCTCCAGCAGCGTCTCGTCCACTTCGATCTCATCGCCCACGGCCTTATTCCACACCAACACCGTGCCCTCGGTAATGCTCTCGCCCATCTTCGGCATGACCACATCCGTCATCGCTGCGCTGCTCGCGCTGGGAGCCGGGGCCTCGACCTCCGATACTTCAGGCGCTGGCGTAGCCTCGGCGACGGTAACAGTGGGTTCGGCGGGCGCCTCTGGAGCCGGAGCCGGAGCTATGACTTCGGAAGCATCGGTTGTTAGGACAGCGATGACGGTACCGACCTCTACCGTGGCACCTTCCTCCACGAGGATCTGGGCCAAGACACCCGCCTCGGGCGAGGGCACCTCGGTGTCCACCTTGTCGGTGCCGATCTCCAGCAGCGTCTCGTCCACCTCCACGGTGTCGCCGATCTGCTTGTGCCATTCGAGCACGGTGCCTTCGGTGATGCTTTCGCCCATTTTGGGCATGGTGACTTCGATCTTGGCCATAATGTGTGGTTGGCTGCGAAGAAATGCGTGTGTGAGAAGGGCGCCTGCTGGTAGAGTCCCAGGGGCGGATAATAAGGGTCCGTCTATACCCTTGTCAGGAAAAAGCGCTTCCTCAGCTCAACCGCTCGTGTACGGATCGGTTCGATCTTCACAGAGCACCACATCCTGCATCCTGGTATCCCAAAAAGCCGCCTGCCGCGTCGAATGCAGCAGACGGCTGTAAGGGAAATCGGAGCCTGCTTAGGCGATCAGCGGTGCGATGACGAGGGCCACCACGGCGATCAGCTTGAGCAGGATGTTCAAGCTCGGGCCGGAGGTGTCCTTGAGCGGGTCGCCCACGGTGTCGCCCACGACGGCGGCCTTATGCGCCACGCTGCCTTTCTTGTGGGGCGTCCCGTCGATCATGTAGCCTTCCGAAGAGGCCTCGAAGGTCTTCTTGGCATTGTCCCATGCGCCCCCGGCGTTCGACTGGAAGATGGCGAAGAGCACGCCCGAGACCGTGACGCCAACGAGCAGGCCGCCCAGCATCGACTTGTCGATGAAGCCCACGACGACGGGCACAATGACGGCCAGCAGACCCGGCGCGACCATCTCGCGAATGGCGGCTTGCGTCGAGATGTCCACGCATTTGGCGTATTCGGCTTTGGCCGTGCCCTCGCGCAGCCCAGGGATCTCGCGGAATTGGCGGCCCACTTCTACGATCATCTCGGCGGCAGCGCGGCCCACAGCGGCCATCGCCATAGCAGAGAAGACGTACGGCAGCATCGCCCCGATGAGCACGCCAGCCAGGATGACGGGGTTGGCTACGTCGAGGTCGTTGACCCCGGCCTGCGTCATGTAGGCCGCGAACAGGCCGAGCGCGGTGAGCGCGGCCGAGCCGATGGCGAAGCCTTTGCCGATGGCGGCCGTGGTGTTGCCCACGGCGTCCAGCTTGTCGGTGCGCTCGCGCACTTCCGGCGGCAGCTCAGCCATCTCGGCGATGCCGCCCGCGTTGTCCGAGATCGGGCCGTAGGCGTCCACGGCGAGCTGGATGCCCGTCACGCTCAGCATGCCCACGGCGGCGATGGCGATGCCGTAGAGGCCAGCAAAGTAGTACGCGCCCACGATGGCGCCTGCGAGGATGAGCGCGGGGATCCCCGTGGAGTACATGCCCACGCCCAGGCCAGCAATGATGTTCGTGGCGGAGCCCGTGACGCTCTGTGAAGCAATGCCGTTGACCGGGCCTTTGCCAAGCGCCGTGTAGTATTCGGTGATGAGGCCAATGAGCGTACCAGCAAGGAGGCCGATCACGACCGCCACAATCACGCCCGTGGCAGAATAGGCGAACTCTCCGACGATCGGCGTCGTAGCGGTCCACTCGCCGGGCAGCATAGCGGGCACGATGAGGATGGTGAGCACGATCATGATGCCCACGGCACCAAACTCGCCGATGTTGAGCGCCTTCTGAGGGTTGCCCCCCTCTTTCACTTTCACGAAGAACGAGCCCGCGATGGAGACCAGGATGCCCACGCCAGCGAGGGCGAGGGGCAACAGCACGGCGGAGAGCCCGCCGTAGGCATCGACCCCTACAAAAGCAGGCAGGAAGGCCGCGCCCAGCACCATAGCTCCAATGATAGAGCCCACATACGACTCGAAGAGGTCGGCGCCCATGCCGGCCACGTCGCCCACGTTATCGCCCACGTTGTCGGCGATGGTGGCGGGGTTGCGCGGGTCGTCCTCTGGAATGCCTTCGTACACCTTGCCTGCGAGGTCGGCCCCGACGTCGGCAGCCTTGGTGTAGATGCCGCCGCCCACGCGGGCGAACAGCGCGATGGAGGAGGCGCCCAGCGAGAACCCGGCCAGCACGTTGATGACGGTGGCAATCTCTGGCGCGTCAACAGCGCCCTCGATGAACAGCCCGCTGTAGACAAGGAAGAGGCTGCTGAGCCCCAATACACCCAAGCCCACAACCGAGAGGCCCATCACCAGGCCACCTGAGAAGGCGACATTGAGCGCGGACCCCAAGTCCTTGCGGGCCGCGTTTGTCGTGCGGACGTTGGCCTTGGTCGCCACGTTCATCCCGATGAAGCCTGCCAAGCCCGAGCACAAAGCCCCAACCAAGAACGAGACCGCGATCAGCCACGAGGAAAGCTCCTGCGCGGCGTTGGCAAAGGCAAGGAGCGCCGCCACAGCGAGCACGAAGATGGTAAGCACGCGGTATTCACGACGTAGAAAGGCGCGTGCGCCGTCAGCGATGTTGCCTGCAATCTCGGCCATCTCTGGGGTGCCTACGTCTTGCTTGGTCACCCACTGCGTGCGGACGAACGCGTACCCGAGGGCCAGCAGGCCCGCTACGGGGACGAGGTATAGGATAGTGCTTTCCATGGAATTGAGTTGAGTAAAAGGGTGAGGCAGCGCCTCAATGAGTGGGTCTATAGGAGGAGGGGTACGCGTGCAAGACGTGGCGGGTAGGGATGGCCTAGACAAAGGCCACCGGGCATCATCAGTAAAATGAGAAACGCGCCAGCGAAATTACGCTGACGCGTGCAGAACGAAAATATCGCCTGATACGCGATTTTTACAGTCATTAACGGATTATTCGCCGAATCCGGGCGGGATCTGTGCAGCGCTTATCCTCGGGCGTTAGCCTTTCTTGTTGAAGCGGTTCATCGTGGTCACCACCCCGTCGGTGATGAACGTCAGTGCGGCGTCCTTGGAGCGGGCGATGGCGTCGTCGATGAGGGGGCGTTCCTCGTCATCGAAGGGACCTAGGACGTGCTTGATCTGCCTGCCGCGCCCAAAGTTGCTGCCAATGCCGATGCGCAGCCGGGGAAAGCCGCCGCCCATGCGGTCGATGATGTCTTGCACGCCGTTGTGCCCGCCTGCCGAGCCCTTGGCGCGCACGCGCACCGTGCCCACCGGGAGGTTGAGGTCGTCATAGACGATGAGTACGTTGTCCGGCGTGAGGCCGTAGTGGCGGATCAGGGCCCGCACCGACTGGCCGCTGCGGTTCATGTACGTCAGCGGCTTGGCGATGACGAAGGTGCGCCCACGCCAGCGCGTTTCGGCAAGCATAGCGTTGCCCTTGCCCTCGCGCAGCCGCTCACCCAGTTGGTCGGCGAGCGCGTCGATGACCTCGAACCCGACGTTGTGCCGGGTCCCGTCGTACTCGGCCCCGGGATTGCCGAGGCCTACGATCAGGCGCTTTGGGCTGGCCACATCGGTAGCAGCTGGTGGGGCAGCGCCAAACAGGCGCGCGATAAACGCGGTCCAACGCTGCCCCATCGCTCAACTTATGCTTCGGCTTCGGCGGTCTCGGTTTCTTCCTCGTCCTCCTCTTCGCCAGCTTCTAGGCCACCCTTCGGACGTGCAATCGTCACGATGGTTTGGTCAACCGAGGTCAGGAACTCCACGCCATCGAAGGCGATGTCGCGCACGTGGATCGTGTCGCCGATCTCCAGATCACTCACATCCACGTCGAGGCTGGCGGGCAAGTCCTTCGGTAAGCACTTGATGCGTGCCCTCTTAAGCACGTGCCGCGTGCGGCCGCCTTGGATCTGACCTTTCGGTGTGCCCTTGAGCTGCACCGGCACCGTCAGCACGACAGCGACGCCGGGCTCCAGCGCCAGGAAGTCCACATGCTGCGGCTGGTCAGTCACCGGATGGAACGTCAGCGCTTTGACGATGCACTCGTACGTCTGGCCGTCCAGGTGGACTTCCACCGTGTGGTTCTCGTTGGTGTAGATCAGCTCGCGCAGGGCCAGCGTAGGCACCTGGAAGTGGATCGGCTCTTGGGCCTTGCCGTAGATCACACACGGCACGTTGCCAGCGGCGCGCACATCTTTGGTGCCGCGTTTGCCCGGCTGGCGGGGGTCTGCATTCAGGGTGACGACGCTCATGTCGGGGCCCTCTTGTATGGTTGTACGCTCTGTCTAGGGGACGAACAGCGTCGAGATAGACGCGTCCGTGTAAATGCGCCGAATGGCATCGGCGAAAATGTCTGCCACGCTCACCACCTCGATGCACTCGGAGGGGCGTTGCAGGGGAATGGAATTGGTGACCACCATCGTGCTGATCTCGGAGCTCTCGATGCGCTCATAGGCGGGGCCAGAGAGCAGCGGATGGGTGCAGGCCGCCATGATGTCTAGCGCGCCCGCCTGCTTCAGGGCCGAGGCGCCGTTCGTCAACGTGCCCGCGGTGTCCACCAGATCGTCGATCATGAGCACGTTGCGACCCTCCACATCGCCGATGATGTTGACGATCTCGCTCTCGTTCTGGCGCGGCCGACGCTTGTCGAGCACGGCCAGGTCCGCATGGAGGCGGCGGGCATAGGCCCGGGCCATCTTGATCGAGCCCACATCCGGGGCGACCACGACGAGGTTGTCTAGTTCGAGGCGGCTGAAGTAGTCGGAGAAGACCGCCGAGCCGTACAGGTGGTCCACGGGCACGTCGAAGAAGCCCTGGATCTGCGGGGCATGCAGGTCCATCGTCAGGATGCGGTTGACGCCCGCCGTGGTCAGCATGTTGGCCATCAGCTTAGCGGCGATCGAGACACGCGGCTGGTCCTTGCGCTCCTGCCGGGCGTAGCCGAAGTACGGCATCACCGCCGTGATGCGCGCAGCCGAGGCGCGCCGCGCGGCATCGACCAGCATCAGCAGCTCCATCCAGTTGTCGCCCGGAGCGGGGGTGCTGTGCACGATGAACAGGTCGGCGCCGCGGATCGACTCCTCGTACTTGACGTAGATCTCGCCGTCGGAGAACGTCTTGATCTCTACCGCACCCAGCGGCTGCCCAAAGGCGCCCGCAATCTCACGCGCCAGCGCGGGTACCGAGCGGCCCGCGAAGATGGCGATGGGGTTAGGCGAGTCGTGGCGAAACATGGCCGAGCGCAGCGAACCGAGCGGTAAGGACGACAAAAAACCCCGCACTCACGAGAGGAGGCAGGGTTGGCGTAGGTTGCCCGAGGAGGATTCGAACCTCCACAACCACTTCCAAAGAGTGATGTGCTGCCGTTACACCATCGGGCAATCACCCAGCGCAGCACCCGGTGCAAAACGCTAGAGGACAGCAAAAATACAGGTGCTGGAGCCCGGATGTCAATTTAGGAACGATGAATCTGGCCGCCTCAATCGTACCCATGCAGGCAAGAAAGTGCCCATCTCATCGGCGGCGCAGCTCGCAGCAGGTTTCGGGCTGCCGCTCTTGCGCATTGGCACAGGCCGACTCGGCGTGCTCGCGGCTCAAGTCGTACTGGTCGGCGCTGACGATGCGTTGGGCGTCCTTGCTTGTGCAGAGGCATGTCCACTTGGTGCTGGAGCACGACACGCCCAGGCAGGCCAAGCAAAGCAGAGCGATGAGGGCACTTCGGGAGATGGGATGCGTCATGGTGTGGCAGCATGTAGAACACGAGGCGCTGCACGGTACACCGCGCCCGGCGGCGGTGATTGTACGAATGCGACACGACATGTCAGGCGGGCAAAGACGTGCAGGTCGCTAAGCCGCCTGCGCCGCCACGCGATGGGCTGTGGCGATGCGCTCTAGCGTCTCGATGAAGCGCGGCTCGCCCTCGTGCACCCAGTCGCGGAAGCGCTGGACGTGATCGGTGTGGCGCGGTGAGAGGTCGTGCAGGCGGTCGAGGTCGAAGGTGGGGCTGTAGAGGCCGGCGTGCTGGTGCTGCGCGTCGATGGCGTTGCACTGCTGCTCGAAGTGGCCCGCCACGGGCACCATGAGCACGGGCTTGCCCAGGTACATGGCTTCGCTGACAGACTCGAAGCCTGCGGTGCACACCACGGCACGGCACCGCGCCATCTTGTCGAGGAATTTGACGCCGCTGAGCTGATGGAACGTGAGGCTGGCGCTGTGCTGGTAGACCTCGTCGTGTTGCGGGTTGTCCCAGAAGCAGTGCAGCGTCACATCGGGTTGCTGCGCGCTCCACCGCATGATGTCATCGGCGTAGCCTGCGTTGAGCAAGTAGACGAGCACGAAGTCCTCCTCCACGTTCAACGGCTGCTCGAACAGCGCCTTTCGCAGTATAGGAGGTACAACAACGAGATTACGGTCCGGCAGCGAGTCGGCGCGGTAGAACGACAGCGCCAGCCGGGCCGAGGCGCCGAGCGAGGTCAGCTTGGTGAACTGCTGCGCCCCCCAGCGTTGCATGCGCTGGTCGGTAGGGAACGGGTAGGTGGGGTGGAAGAACATGTACTGATGCCCGATGCTCACCATCGGCACGCCCGGCTTGCGGACGATGTGGTACAGCCCGCCCAGTGGCTCGTAGAAGTTGACGAGCAGGTCTGGGCGGTGGTCTGCCACGGCTTGGTCGATCACGTCTAAGCTGGCCCGGTAGGCCGATGCATGCCGCAAGTTGTGGCGCACGGTGGGAAGCAGCTGAATGCCCTTGTTGGCGCCGTCAGCCACGAAGTTAGGGCTCTGAAACGTGCGGATGGGCACGCCAATGTCTTCGCGGAAGAAGGGCGGCACGGTCCGCTGGCTGTTGCGGCCCAAGAGGGCAGCAGCAACGGTATGGCCGCGCGCCACGAGCAGGTCGCGCAGGGCCAGCGCCTGGGTCATGTGCCCGCGTCCTTCGCCTTGGATAATGAAGAGGCAGCGCATGTCAGGCGTCGTCCAGGAAGGTAGAGAAGGCGGCGAGGGAAGGGAGGGGCGCTTGCGCCAGTCCGTCGCCCCCGATGGTTGAGACGCTTGACTTCTGCCGCTGTTCTTCGAGCGAGCGCGCAGAGGGGATCCAGCGGATGATCTCCAGCCGCCCATCGAGGTGCTCCACCAGCGCCGTGCAGCTCTCCACCCAGTCGCCAGTGTTGAGGTAGAGGACGTCTGAGAGGGTGCGCATCTCGGCATGGTGAATGTGGCCGCAGATGACACCGTCTACGTCCAGCTCGCGGGCCTCGCGCACGACGGCCTGCTCGAACTCGGAGATGTACTGCACGGCCTTCTTGGTGCGGTGCTTCAGATACGCCGACAGCGACCAGAACGGCTTGCCCATCCGCGTCCGAACGCGATTCACCATCCGGCTGAGGTAGAGCGTCAGGCTGTAGGCGCGTGCGCCCACGAGCGCCAGCCACTTCGCATAGCGTACCACGCCGTCGAACTCGTCGCCGTGGAGCACGAGCAGCTGCCGCCCATCGGCGGTGGTGTGGAGCGTGCGGAGCCGCACTTTGATGCCGCCGAACTGGTGGCTCTCGAACTGCCGCGCAAACTCGTCGTGGTTGCCCGGTACGTAGATGATCTTCGTGCCCTTCCGCGCCTTGCGCAGAATCTTCTGGATGACGTCGTTATGGTACTGGTGCCAGTACCACGAGCGCCGGAGCGCCCATCCGTCGAAGATGTCGCCCACGAGGTAGAGGTACTCCGATTCGTTGTGCCGGAGAAAGTCGAGCAGGTAGGCGTCGTTGCAGTCTCTGGTGCCGAGGTGGAAGTCGGAGATAAAGATCGTGCGGTACCGATGCAGGCCGTCCATGAGGTGGCAAGGGTTGGTTGGACGTGGGCAGCCACACGATACCGTGCGAACGTTACTGCGCTGTTATCCGAACGTTAGGGAAGCATGTTCAGCCTGTTGAGGCTGCCCTCCGCCTGCCAGGGTGGGGCGAGCCCGTGTAGGTCAGCACCAGGCGTGGCGCTACGTTGGACAAGCGGGGCCAAACGTTTCACGCTGGCGCCGCGAATTGGGCGATGCCGTACGTCCCATTGGTGCGCCAGCCCTCGCCGCCGTGCTCGGCAGTCAGGCGCGCTTGCGTGCCCACGTCAACGCCGACGAGTGTGTCGCTCTTGAGGGTGCGCAGTGCCAGCAGCGGCGCCTGGAAGTCGCGCAGGATGTGGCTGAGCGTGGTGTCCTCGGGCCAGAGCGCGTCGTGGGTGGTGCGGCGGTAGTTGGCATCGCCCTTGAGGATCACGAGGCGGCTG
>JBCCMF010000107.1:0-12901 GCA_039026435.1 Bacteroidota bacterium | reverse complement strand
GAGGATCGCGGCGTCGAGCTCGATAAAGACGTTCTCGACGCGCTGATCGATCCCCTCGACCACCTGCTGCGCAACGCCGTCGCCCACGGCGAGGAGGCGCCCGAGGAGCGCCGCCGCCTGGGCAAGTCCGCCTCGAATGTGACGGCTATGAGCTGGATGTTTTCAGCTGCGAAATCGTTCAATGGTGATGTGAGTAGCTGGGACGTCTCAGGCGTGACCAACATGAGCGCCATGTTTTTTGGTACGTCGTCGTTCAATGGTGATGTGAGCCGCTGGGACGTCTCGCGCGTGACGGATATGGGGCTGATGTTCCGTAACGCGACGTCGTTCAATGGTGATGTGAGCCGCTGGGACGTCTCGCGCGTGACGGATATGGGGCTGATGTTCGCCGAGGCCTCGTTGTTCAATGGCGATGTGAGCAGCTGGGATGTCTCGAGCGTAACGAACATGCATGCTATGTTCCTTGATGCGACGTCGTTCAATGGTGATGTGAGTAGCTGGGACGTCTCGAACGTGACGAGCATGGGCGATATGTTTCGTAATGCGACGTCGTTCAATGGTGATGTGAGCGGTTGGGACGTCTCGAACGTGATGAGTATGTGGTCCATGTTCAGTAATGCGACGTCGTTCAATGGTGATGTGAGCGGTTGGGACGTCTCGACCGCGACTAATATGGGAGGGATGTTCGCTGGCGCCTCATCCTTCGATAGCGATGTGAGCGGTTGGGATGTCTCCAACGTGACGAGCTTTGAGAATCCTCTTTACAGGGAAGGCTTTCTACAAGGCGCCGCCCTTTCCATCACCCACTACGACGCATTGCTCATCGTATGGAGCCAGCTACCCCTGCAAGCCAACCTGGAATTCGATGCTGGTGCCTCCATGTACTCTCCGGCGGCCCAACAAGCCCGAGACCGCCTCACCAACCACTTCCGCTGGCGCATCACCGATGCCGGCAGCAGCGCACCCTCGGTGCCACAGATCCAAGCGCCAGCCGATGGCGTCAGGCTAACCCTAGAAGACGATCCTGCCCAACCTGTCGCCATCGTGTGGGCCCCCTCCACCGATGCCCAGGGCGACGCCATCACCTACACGTGGGAGCTTGCCCTCAACGAAGCCATCAGCCCCGACAGCATCGTCACCAGCCTGGGCCCCACACAAGAGACCACACTGCAGACGACCATGGGTGAGTTGGCTGCCGCGGTCGATGCCGCCGGTGTGCCGCTGGGGCAACGGACCACGCTCTATCACCGTGTGACGGCACGCGCCGGCGCAGACAGTACGTACTCTGCGGTGGTGCAGCTGCGGCTGACGCGCGGTACGTTCGTAGCCGCCGAAGATGAGGCGGCACTGCCTGGTGAGCTTTCCCTGGCAGGCAGCTACCCCAACCCGTTCACGTCCACGACGCGCATCCGCTATGGCCTGCCCACGCCGGGGCATGTGCGCCTGGTCGTTTACGACGCGCTGGGTCGGGAAGTGGCACGCTTAGCCGAAGGCGCGCAGCGCGCAGGGTGGCACGAGGTGGAGTGGGCACCTGTCGTGGGGCGTCTGCCCAGCGGCGTGTACGTCTACCGCGTTGAGCACGAACGGCGGCAAGTCACGCGCACAATGCTGCTGGTGAAATAAGCCGGGCTACTTGGCGTACGATACGGAGCGCACCTCGCGGATGACGGTCACTTTGATCTGGCCGGGATACTGCATCTCGGATTGGATCTTCTTCGAGATGTCCATCGCCAACTGCTCCGCTTTCGCATCGGAGATGATGGTGTGGTTGACGAGTACGCGAATCTCGCGGCCTGCCTGGATGGCATACACGCGCTCCACGCCGCGGAACGAGGCCGCCAGCTCTTCTAGCTTCTCCAGCCGCTTGATGTAGGCCTCCAACGCCTCGCGCCGAGCGCCGGGGCGGGCGCCCGAGATGGCGTCGGCGGCTTGCACGATGGGGGCGATCATGCAGTTCATCTCGATCTCGTCGTGGTGTGCGCCCACGGCGTTGCACACATCGGGGTGCTCCTTGTACTTGCGGCACAGGTCCATGCCCACGATAGCATGCGGGTTCTCGATGCCGTCCTCCACCACTTTGCCGATGTCGTGCAAGAGCCCAGCCCGGCGGGCACGCGCAGCATCCAGTCCCAACTCCGCCGCCATCAGCTAGGCGATGCGAGCGGTCTCGATGGAGTGCGCCAGCAGGTTCTGGCCGTAGCTCGTGCGGTAGCGCATGCGCCCCACATGGCGGATCAGCTCGGGGTGTAGGCCGTGCAGGTCCAGGTCGATCACGGTGCGCTCGCCGATCTCGATGATCTCCTCCTCCATCTCCTGGCGCACCTTGGTCACCACCTCTTCGATGCGGCTGGGGTGGATGCGGCCGTCCTGCACCAGCTTCGTCAGCGCGATGCGGGCGATCTCGCGGCGCACCGGGTTGAAGCCTGACAGGATGACGGCCTCGGGCGTGTCGTCCACGATGACTTCCATACCGGTGGCGGCCTCGAACGCGCGGATGTTGCGCCCCTCGCGCCCGATGATGCGGCCCTTCATGTCGTCCGAATCCAGCGTCACCACAGACACGGTGTTCTCGATGGCATGTGCGGCGGCGGTGCGCTGGATAGCGGTGAGGATGACCTTGCGCGCTTGCCGGTTGGCCGTCAGCTTGGCCTCGTCGCGGATGTCTTTGATGAGCGACGAGGCCTCCAGCTTGGCCTGGTCCAGCAGCTGCTCGCGCAGTCTGTCCTGCGCCTCCTTCCGCGAGAGCCCCGCTACATGCTCCAGCTTGCGGATGTGCTGGCCGATGAGGCGGTCCAGCTCCACCTGCTGGCGCTCCACCCGCTTCTTCGAGGCGTCGAGCTCGCTTTCACGGGTCTCCAGGTCCTGCCTGCGCTCGTTGGCGCGTGCCAGTAGGACTTGGACCTGCGCCCGTATACGGTCGGCGGTGCGGCGTTGGTGCTCGGTTTCTTTCTGGAGCGCGTCCAGCGCCTCAGCAGCTTTGTGCAGCACGTTTTCGCGTTCGTTGACGCGTTGCGTGCGGCGCGTGAGTTTGTCGTGCCGTTGATCGGCTTTCTCGCGAGAGCGCCGAAGGGTGCGTTTATTTTCGTTGAGATCAGCGGTGGCCTGCTCCAGCGCGTGCTGGTCGGCCACGAGTTGGGCCTTGGCATGCGCCTGCTGCTGACGCTGCTGTTCAGCGTTGCGTTGGGCTTCGGCTAATAGGCGTTCTGCTTCATGTTGAGCCTGTTTCAGCTGGGTGCCCTGACGGCGCGCCAGGACGAATCTATCGACAACGAATCCTGCTATAAACGCGACCACGGCGGCGACTCCAAGTAGGAGGCCTTCCATGTTCGTGAGTCTTTATCTATGGGGAGTGAGCGCCGCCGTGGGCATTTCAGCGTGTGGGCAGCGCTGTGCAAAAACCCGCTTAGCGCTCTGATCTCATCACGAGTAGAGGTACCTGCGGTGGGTTCTGCATCAAAATGAAAACGCCCCGGCAGGTTCCTAGCGCGAGCCAGTCTGCCGAGGCGTGCGGTTGTCCAAGAAGTACAGGCCCGCAGCAAGTGGTATGGAGAACCACGATATCTACACAGTGGGTGCTGCTCGGATTCTTTCGACGTCCCCTGCCGGCCAAGGCCGAACGCTAGGCGTTGGGGCCTGCCGTCCAAATCGTGAAGGTCAGCGCCCTTTATGATAATTGTTCGGTTCTCATACAAGGTAGCGCTGCGGGCCTGTATGTGCTGTCGCACGAAGCAACAGCTTGGCTTTAATCGGTACCGCACAACCGCAGTTCCACCTCGCCCGATTTGGGACGTGAGGCGTTGGTAAAGATCACGCGGCTTCGTCGGCGGGCCTGGGCTGTGCTTCGCGGAGCTGGGCTTCCAGGTCGTCGAGCGAGGTGGTCAACTCGTCGAACAGCTCCTCGTAATCGCCTTCGATAGTCTTCACGCGCTTCCGCAAGGCCGCGTTCTCACCGAGGAGGTGAAGGGCGGTGATGATGGCACCTGTGAGTTCGCTCTGCTCGGGGTGCGCCTCTTTGAACGTGCGCAGCCTGCGGTCCAGCTCCGCTGCCGTCTTCTCCGTCGCCACCACGTGCTCGGGCTGTGCGCGGAGCGGGTAGGGGCGCCCCAGAATGTTCACGCGGATCGAGTGGCTACTCATGCGCCCTCCTCTTCACGGTCGTGATCGCCATCGGTCGGGTCATCGGCAGCCGATGACTCCTGGCCGAGGTAGGTATCGATGGCTGCGATGAACTGGTCCACCTTGCGTCTCAGCAGTTCGGGATGCTCCTCGAAGGCCACGTAGTTCGCATCGAGATGCACCAGTGGATTCGATTCTAACTCGTTTAGCCGCTCCGACAGCGCAGCATTCTCCTCGCGCAGGCGGCTCACTTCGAGCAGCGTCAACTCCACCCGCTCCTGCAACCGCTCCAGCGAACCGTTGCCCTTCAGGTGCACCCTCTTGGGCCGCTTCGCCTTCTTCGGCTCCGCACCTGCCGACGCATGATTACCGCCGCGATGCTGCCCAAGGCCGCGACCGCCAGATCGTTGGGAAGGCTCCATAGAAGTCTCAAGTCAGAAGGTCGAAGGTCCCCAGTCTGGGAAGCGCTGGCGCTAAATATAAGCGTGTCGCTAGCTGTTTGCTCATCGACCTTGGACGCGCAGACGTTGGATGGGCAAACTATCCGCGCAACGCCGCGCCGAATTCCTTGCCGAGCCGCTGCACGATCGTACGGATGCGCTTGTCTACCTCCTTATCCTTGAGGGTCCGGTCGGCGCCGAAGCGCAGGGCGAAGGCGACGCTCTTCTGGTCGTCGGCGATGCGCTCGCCTTGATACACGTCAAACACCGTCACGTCTTGGATGAGCGGCCTGCCGAACTGCCGGATCACGTCCAGCATGGGTCCGACGGGCTGGTCGCGCTTGACGGCCACGGCGAGGTCGCGCTCTACCGTGGGGAAGCGGCTGACGGCCTCGGCGTTGCGCGCAAACTGTGGTGCAGCCATCTGCACGAGTGCGGCCCAGTCCAACTCGGCGAAGTAGACCGGGTCGCGCAGGTCGAACGCCTCCGTCACGGCATCGGCTACGCACGCAATCACGCCGATGTGGCGCTTCTTCACGCGCAGGTCCAGGCGATAGCTGGTGGCTTCGCCCGGCATCGGGGTCGCCTCGAACCGGACGCGCCCGTCGATGCGCAGTAGCTCTAGCAGCCACTCCACCGCGCCTTTGACGTCGTAGATGTCGAGTGCGCGCGCCTCCTGGTTCCAGCGTCCTGGTGCGCCGCCGCTCATGGCTAGGATCAGCGCTTCGTACTCGTTGTAGCCCGGGACCAACGTAGAGCGCTTGGGGTCGGCGCGATGCATGATGTGGCCGAACTCCATCAGGTGTAGCTGCCGCTGGCCTCGGTTCTGGTTGTAGCTCATCACCTGGAGCATGCCGGGCAGCAGGCTCGGGCGGAGCGCAGCCATCTCTTGCGAGATCGGGTTCAGCGTCTCCACAATCTCGACCGCCTCGCCGTTGTGTAAGTCGGCGCCTGCAAACTGCGTAGCGGTCTCGGCGCGCTGCATGCTGTTGGTGCAGACCTCGCGGAAGCCCAGACCCGCTAGTCGCGTGCGCACCATCGGGCGCAGGATCTCGACGGCCGAGATCTCGGGCGGCTTGCTCGGGACGGGCGTGCGCCTAGGCTCGGGGATGTTGTCGTAGCCGAAGAGCCGCGCCACTTCCTCGATCAGGTCGATCTCGCGTTCCACATCGGGGCGGAACAGCGGGACGGTGACGCTGAGCGTGCCCGCCTCGGCATCCTCCACGCCGAAGCCGATGGCCGTGAGCAGTCGCACCGTGTCGGCGTGCGAGATGGCGACGCCGAGGATGGTTTCGATGCGGCTCAGGCGCAGCGTGAGCACAAGCGGCTCGGGCAGCACCGGATGCGCGTCCACCATGCCGCCGACGCGGGTGCCCCCGCCGAGGTCGGCGATGAGGTCGGCGGCGCGGCTGGCGGCCCACACCTGCCCGTCGCGGTCGATGCCGCGCTCGAAGCGGTACGACGCGTCGGTCTGCAAGCCCAGCGCCTTCGCCGTCTTGCGGATCAGCGAGGGATCGAAGTAGGCGCTTTCAATGAGCACGTTGGTGGTGGCATCCGTCACCTCCGAGTTCTCGCCGCCCATCACACCCGCCACGGCCACGCGCCGCTCGGCGTCGCAGATCATCAGCGTACCCACGGGCAACTCGCGTTCCTGGCTGTCGAGCGTGACGAAGGGTTCGGCTTCGGTGGTCTGCTCCACGATGATCGTGTCGCCCGCGATCTGGTCGGCGTCGAAGGCGTGCAGCGGCTGGCCGCACTCGTACATGACGTAGTTGGTCACGTCCACCACGTTGTTGATCGGCCGCAGGCCAATCGCTGTCAGCCGGTCCTTTAGCCAGTCCGGCGATTCCCGGATGCTCACGCCGCGCACCAGCAGCGCCACGTAGCGCGGGCATGCCTCGGGCGAGACCAGCTTCACCGCGACCTGTTCTGCCGTCGGGCCACCTGCCTCGGGCAGCGCCACGTCCGGCCGCCGCAAGGCCTGCTCCGTCAGCGCCGACAGGTCGCGCGCCACGCCGATATGGCTCACCGCATCCGGTCGGTTGGGCGTGATCGCGATGTCGTAGACCGTGTCGTTCAGCGTTCGGCCCTGCGCACGCAGGTAGTCCTCCATCGTCTGCCCGACAGGCGCGTCCGCAGCGAGCACCATGATGCCGTCGTGATCATCGCCGAGGCCCAGCTCGTCTTCGGCGCAGATCATGCCCGTCGAGACCTCGCCGCGCAGCTTGGCCTTCTTCAGCTTCACGGGCACGGGCTCGCCCGTCTTGCGGTCAGGGAGCATCAGCGTCGTGCCCACCGTGGCCACGGGCACCTTCTGCCCGGCATCCACATTCGGCGCGCCGCAGACGATCTGCACGGGCTCGCCATCGCCCAGGTCCACCTGGCATAGCGAGAGCTTGTCGGCGTTGGGGTGCTGCGTGCGCTCCAGGACATGACCCACGATCACGCCATCCAGCGTGGGGCCGACGGTCTCCATGCCGTCCACCTCCAGGCCCACCATCGTCAGCATGTCGCTGATGATAGCTGGTGTCAGCGCAGAGAGGTCGATGTAGTCACTCAGCCAGTTTAGGGATGCGTTCATTTCGGTGTTTGCGGTTAGTACGCAGGCTACGCCTGCTTTCGGTTTTTGGATCTCGTGCGCAGGGCTCGCAGGTAGGCGTTGAGCATCGGTGCTAGGGCGTCGAGCAGCGGCTTGATCGTTTTAGTTTGTTCGTCAGTCAGCAGGTTTCGACTGTAGGCGCGGCGGAGCCAGCTTTGGGTTTCGTAGAGCGAGCCTCGGGCCATGTGGATGAAGTGGCATCGGTCCTTGATCGTTTTGCGTCCTGTACTCTCGGCGATGTTGGCCACAATGCTATCTGCGGAGCGCACTAGCTGTTTGCCGACCGTGTGTTTGGCAAAACCATCCCACCGCAGCATGATGTGCCAAATCGCGTTGGAGAGCAGTTCTGCTTTCTGGTAAACCTCCAATTTCTCGAAGTGCGTCGTGGCCATGACACGAAACCCTAGCCCCGCGTTTTCTCAGAACTGAGTGAGAAAGCGTACATCGTTTTCGTAGAACGAGCGGATGTCGGCGATGTCATAGCGGAGCATCGTGATGCGCTCTACGCCCATCCCGAAGGCGTATCCGGTGTACTTCTCCGAGTCGATGTCGAGGCCGTCGAGCACGTTCGGGTCGACCATGCCGCAGCCGAGGATCTCCAGCCAGCGACCGCCACTCGGCAGCTCAGGGTTGGGCCACCAGATGTCGACCTCGGCGCTGGGCTCTGTGAACGGGAAGAAGCTCGGGCGGAACCGCATCTGCACGTCCGCGCCGAAGAGCGCCTGGGCGAAGATGTGGAGCAGCTGCTTGAGATCGGCGAAGGTGACGCCCTCGTCCACGTACAACCCCTCCACCTGATGGAAGAGGCAGAAGGACTTGTACGAGATGGCCTCGTTGCGGAAGACGCGCCCGGGCACAATCACGCGAATCGGTGGGTCCTGCTCCTCCATCACGCGGATCTGCACGGGCGAGGTGTGTGTGCGCAGCACCACGCCCTCGCTGTCCTCGGTCGGCGCCTCCACGAAGAACGTGTCCTGCATGTCCCGCGCCGGATGATCAGGCGGGAAGTTGAGCGCCGAGAAGTTGTGCCAGTCGTCCTCGATCTCCGGTCCCTCAGCCACCGAGAACCCGAAGTGCGCGAAGATGCGCTTGATCTCTTCCAGCGTGTCGGTGAGCGGATGCAGCGAGCCTGAAACGGGGCGCCGCCCAGGCAGCGTCAAGTCGAGGTCTGTTGCTTCTTGCCCTGCCGCGCTCGCCATGTTGGCCTCGGCATCCGCAATGCGCGCCTCGGCCAGCGAGCGTAGCGCGTTCACCCGCTGCCCAAACGTCTTGCGCTCGTCGGCTGCGATATCTTTGATCTGCTTGAACAGGTTCGTGATGGCGCCGCTCTTCCGGCCCAGGTACTGGATGCGGAAAGATTCAATCGCTTCGGCTGTGTCGAGCACGGCTTCGTCAATAGCGGCTTTGATGTCGTCGATCACGGAGATTCGGGGTTGGAAGTTCGTATTTCGGTTTTCGGGAAGCGGTCAGGTTTTGCAGATGAAGCATCCGAGTAGCGAGAAGCGAGCTCTGCTCGCGTCCGAACCGCTAGCCCCAAAAACGCCAAATCCCGCCGGACCTGAAGCAGGGGGCGGGATTCGGAACAGACGACCGGGAGCGCACCTCGCTCAGTGAGAAGCAGGTGTGCTAAAAAATCGGTGATGCGCGATCGGTCGGGGCATCGGTTCAGGCATCTGGCGAAAGGCGCTAGTCGACCTTGGCCTGCTGTACGATCTGCGCGAACGCATCGGCATCGTGCACGGCGAGGTCGGCCAGGACTTTGCGGTTGAGGGTGATGTTCGCTTTGCGGAGGCCACCCATCAGGCGCGAGTACGACATCCCGTTCTGGCGAGCGGCGGCGTTGATGCGGGTGATCCACAGGCGACGGAACTGACGCTTGCGCTGGCGGCGGTCGCGGTAGGCGTACTGGAGCCCTTTCTCGACCGCGTGCTTGGCGACGGTGTAGATTTTACTGCGGCTGCCCCAATAGCCTTTGGCCATCGAGAGGACTTTTTTGCGGCGGCGGCGCGAGGCCACCCGGTTCTTTGCGCGAGGCATATTCGTGTACCACTTGGTTTAATCTGACGTAGGGAGGCTGTGGGCTTACATGCCCAGCAGCTTCTTCATCCGAGGCTCGTCCGCTTCGTGGACCAGCGTAGCATCGCGCAGGTTGCGCTTCCGCTTCGGCGACTTCTTCGTCAAGATGTGGTTGTGAAAGCCTTTCTTGCGCTTGAGGCGACCTGTACCAGTCACCTTAAAGCGCTTCTTGGCGCCGCTGTTAGACTTTTGCTTTGGCATTGCGTCCTCGCTTTCTGGGCCGACGCTGGATCAGTCCGGCGTGCGGCGGAGGTGAGTAAAAAAGAGGCCACCCGCTCAACGGATCGCCTCTGTATTCGAGAGTGAATATACGCTCGACGTGATCTTAGCCCAACCCTCGGGAATGAAACCCGAGTGGAGAATGGGTTTTCGGAGTTCGTATTCCGGTTTTCGGGGCGATCTGGCAAGCGGAGGTGCTCTTAGATGGCATCACGATTGACCTCAAAAGCATGCGCAGCATGCGTCCGAAAATCGAACCGCTGACCCCGAGCTACTTCTTCGGCATGTTCTTCGACGGCGCCAGGATGGTCGTCATGCGGCGGCCTTCCATGCGCGGGGCTTGGTCGATGGTGGCGTAGTCGCCGAGTTCGAGGATGAAGCGGCGCAGCAGGTCCATGCCTTGGTCTTGGTAGGCGATGGCGCGGCCGCGAAACTCGACCCACGCCTTCACTTTGTTGCCCTGTTGAAGGAATTCCTTGGCGTGCTTCGTCTTGAAGTTGAAGTCGTGGTCGTCGGTCTGGGGCCGGAAGCGGATGGCCTTGAGCGTGACCTTCTGCGATTTCTTTCGCTGCTCCTTCTCTTTTTTCTGCTGCTCGTAGCGGTACTTGCTGTAGTCAATGATTTTGCAGACGGGCGGCTTGGCCGTCGGCGATATTTCGACGAGATCGAGTTCAAACTTGCGCGCCATTGCCAGCGCGTCTTCGATGCTGTAGATGCCGTGGTTGCCGTCGGGGGCTACCACACGCACCTTGGGCACCCGAATGTCCCCGTTAACGCGGGTACGGTCTTCGTTGCGACGGTCGCGGTTGTAGTTCGATCTGCGGTTGGGTCCTGCCATGTAGGGGGTAGAGTCGTTGCAAAAAGCGGAATAGGCGCAGTGGAGTCGGTGAAACGAGCACAAAAAGGGCCTGATTTTCCCACGCGAGTATATCGGCGGGGTTTCCGATGCGCCGCGTAAAACCTCAGCAAACACTGCGCCAGCACTCCATTTATACCAATGGGGCCGTTCAAATGATGCAACGATGACAGGATGGCAGAACGGCGGCCTACCAGAACAGCGCGTAGAGCGCAGCGGTGATCAGCACGATGCCGTACGAGGCAAAGGTGAAGACGGGGTCCTTTGACTTGATCTTGCCTTCGAGATGGATGGCGTTCGGGTCGTCTTGGCCCTTGCCTTCGATCAGCGAGATGATCACGATCAGCGCAATAGAGGCGACGAACGCCCATCCCATTCGATCGATGAACGGCAGGTTCTCGAGGAGCACGGCCATGCCCGCTGAGAGGGGCACGCTGGCCAGTGCGGCAACGAGGGCTGCATTGGCAGTCGCCTTCTTCCAGAACAGGCCAATGATAAAGATGGCGAGGACGCCGGGGCTCACGTAGCCCGTGTATTCCTGGATGAACTGGAAGACCTGGTCAAGAGCGGCAAACTGAGGCGCGATGAGTACCGCAATGCCAACCCCCACGACGCCTGCGATGCGCCCGATGGTCACGAACTTGGTCTCATCGGCATCCTTCACAAAGTTGCGGTAGAGGTCCATCGTGAAGATCGTAGCCGTGCTGTTCATCATGGAGGCCAGCGAGGACACAATAGCTGCGATGAGGGCCGCAAACGCCAAGCCTTTGAAGCCGGGACCGACGAACTCGCCCAGGAGCCACGGATACGCTTCGTCAGCACGGGTAAGGGGCGCGTCCATGCCGTAGGCCACGATGCCAGGGATGACCACGATCAGCGGGAGGAGCAGCTTCAGGTAGCCCGCGAACGCCACGCCGCGCCGCGCCTCCTTCAGCGACTTGGCGGCCAGGGCGCGCTGGATGATGTACTGGTTACAGCCCCAGTAGAACAGGTTGGCAATCCACATGCCGCCGATGAGCACGCTGAGCCCGGGCAGCAAGTCGTAGGCATCCTGCGTCACCCCGTCGTCGTCGGCGTAGAGCAGCTCGCCCTCGAACAGGATCATGTTGAACCGGTCGGGTACGTCGGCCAGGAGTTGGCCGAAGCCTGCGATGAAGCCTTCGCCGCCGCTGTAGGCATCGAGGGCCACATACGTGGTGAACAGCCCGCCGCCGATGAGGAAGACGACCTGCACCACATCGGTCCAGGCCACGGCTTTGAGCCCGCCGTACAAGCTATACATAAGAGCAAAGGCGGCGATGCTGATGACGCCCCACATCAGGGGCACGCCCATGATGCCTTCCATCGCCAGCGCGCCCAGGTAGAGGACCGAGGTCAGGTTGACGAAGACGTAGAGCAGCAGCCAGAAGATGGCGAGGAGCGTGCGGACGCGGCTGTCGTAGCGCTTCTCCAGGAACTGCGGCATCGTGAAGATGCCTTTCTCGATGTAGATCGGCAGGAAGACGTACGCCACCACCAGCAGCGTGATCGCCGCCATCCACTCGTACGTGGCAATCGCGAGGCCCAGCCGGAAACCCGAGCCCGACATCCCGATGAACTGCTCGGCCGAGATGTTCGAGGCGATCAGCGAGGCGCCGATGGCCCACCAGGGCAGCGACTTGCTCGCCAGGAAGTAATCCTCGGCGTCCTTCTTGTGGCCGTCCTTCTCGCGCGAGACCCACAGGCCAATGCCCACGATGGCAATGCAATAGATCGCGAAGACGATGTAGTCAATGGTGGCAAATGTAGACATCTACAGCGGTGGATTGGTGGAAGCGCACCCGGCTCGCGGAGGGGGCAAAAAGCCGATCCGCCGAAACTAGGGGCTGACTGACACAAATGCAGCCCCAATGTGCGGTCTTTTTTATGCACAAAGCGCGGCCGACGCGTGCCGTTTGCGCTTGCATTCTCTGCAGAATAGCTGTTTCCTAGGGCACCTGTTCCACGTTCACCACAAAGCGAATATGGCTGACAAACCTGACCGCGACATCGAGAAAACGTATTCTACGGCAGAGTTCGTCGCCAAGCTACGGCGCTTGGCCGATGCGCTGGAGCAAGGCAAGGCGTTCGAGATCCAGATTGCGGGCGAACGCATCTACGTACCCGTGCGGGCGATCTACAACATCGAACACGAACGCGAGGACGGCGAGGAGGAGATCGAGTTTCAGATCAAATGGTCGCATGACGACTGAGAGCTCGGTCGGAGTACAGTAGCGTCAATTTCCTTGCAAGTTGAGAGGGCTACGGGATCCACAGCCTGGGCTTACGCCTACACGGGCGCTCTGTCCACGAACGCCCCGTGCTATGCTGCTGATGCTGACGAACGTGACCCACGGCTACGGCGGGCCGCCGCTGCTGGACGACGTGGCGCTGCGGCTCACGGCAGGCGAGCGCGTGTGCCTGATCGGCCGCAACGGCACGGGTAAGTCGACGCTGCTCAAGATCCTAGGCGGCACGCTCAACCCCGATGCGGGGCAGGTGCAGTGGGCGTCGGGGACGAAGGTGGCCACGCTCGTGCAGAAGGTGCCTGCGGATGTGACGGGCTCGGTGTTCGAG
>JBCCMF010000106.1:0-12902 GCA_039026435.1 Bacteroidota bacterium | reverse complement strand
TGTTTCTCGGCGCCCTGCTCGTCGTGGCTTTTGCGCGTCTTGGCCCAGCCTTCCACGCTGTCGCGCAGGTATTCGCCCAGGTCCTCGATGTCGCGCGCCGACTGCCGCCAGAAGCTCTTGAACGACTCGGCGTCGAAGGCAGCATCGTAGATGTGCTGCCAGTTGGCTTGCGGCTCCACCTCATCCTCGTAGTACGCCGCCAGCTGCCGCGCGGCCATCATCACCACGGTCCCGGACGCATCCTCGGGCAGCGGATCGAAGACGGTGGTCACGGTCGTGTCGAGTTCGGTGAGGCGCGCCAGCACCTTGTTGTACTGCTGGATGTTGTATGCGGTGTCGGGTTCGTCGTCGCCAAACCAGCTCACCTGCTGGCTCTGCTTGGCGATGCGCCGGAGCACGCTCACCAGCTTGGCAATTTCGGTGGTTCGTTCCATGGGCCTTATCCTTTGGGTTACTTCAAGTCAAGAAAGTGAGCGATGGAGGCGATGACGCTCTCCATGGACTGCTCGTAGATGCGCGGCTCGTGCTGCCCGCGTAGCAGGTAGTAGGCCAGATCGCGCGCCGCGATGCGGATCGACGCGGCCGAGGCATCGGCGGGGAGCGGCTCCACGTAGCGTTTGAATGCCGGGATGAGTTCGCTCAGCCGGTCGTAGATGCGCGCGTAGCGCTCGCAGCAGTGCTTCACAATGTCGTCAGCGCCTTCCTCGGCGACGATGGCATACCCAGCATCGGTGGCCACTTCGCGGAGGACGCGCACCAGTTTTCGTACCTCTTCTTCCATGCGTTCAGTTCATAAGGTCAAGATGATGGCGAAGGAGTGTCTTTCCGTGGTGGATACGCCATTTTACGGTGGATACGGGTACGTCGAGCACCGAGGCGACGCGACGCTGTGGCAGTTCGTCGAGGTAGTGCAGCCGGATGGGTAGCGCATACATCGGCGGGATCGCTTGCAGCGCAGCGTCGATGGCCAATCGCCGCTCGTCGAGCACCGGAGGCGGCACCGCCAACTCGGGCAGCTGGTCCAGCAACAGCGTGTCGAGCGGTGAATGCCGCGACCGCCGCCTCGCCGACCGCTTGCGCCACCGGAGCGCCAGCCGCCGCGTCAGCACCATCAGCCAAGCCCCGAAGCGCTCCGGCTCCTCCACGGAGGGAAGCGCCCGGAACGCCGTGAGCCATGCCTCTTGCGCCACATCGTCGGCCTCGTCAGCGCCCACCACATGCCGCGCCATGCGCCAGACCGCTGCTCTGTACCGTCGTACCAATACGTCAAAGGAGGCCACATCGCCCAGGATAGCCGCCACCACCAGCACCGCGTCAGGCGTTGCATCGTCAGCAGGAGCAGGCAGGTTGGACATCGATGGATGCGACAGTCACAAAAGTAGAGGCATGTCTCGACGAAAAGGATAGGTGAAGGTTGTGCGAAGCTGGTTTTAGTGCCTCGGACCTTCCCAAATCGTTAATTTTCATGCTTTGAAGGCTATGACACGATGTTGTCACTCTGGTATTCTACCTTGGTGTCGATTCTGGTTCACTCGACTCCCGATAGGGTTACGTGTCATGGCTTCTCCCCGCATCAATCCCCTCAGCCGCCGTCCCAAGCGCCGCCGCCTCGTGATGGCCGTCCGTGGCGCCGCTGGCGCTGGCAAGAGCGTGTTCGCCTCCACCCTGGCCGACGCTGGCCTGGGCCGCCTCTGCTTCTTCGACACCGAACGCAAAGCCCGCTTGCTCCCCGGCAGCGACGGCACCACGTTCGACGCGCTCGAAGTGGAGCACCCCGACGAGCTGCCCGAGTTCATCGACTGGGCGCTGGATGGCGAGGGCCGCGAGCAAGGCTACGGCTGCTACGCGCTCGACTCGTGGGCCATGTACTTCGGCCGGAAGCACCGCGCCACCATCCAAGCCGCTCGGAAGCGCACAGGCGATCACACCGCCATGCCCACCGCCGAAGAAGTGCAAAATGACCAGCTCGTCTTCCAAGAGGTGCTCCGCCGCCTCTGCATCGACAGCGGCGCCTGCGTGGTCATCACCGACCAGATTGCCGCGAAGGGCCGCGAGGAGCGCGAGGCCAACGAGGTGGGCAAGGTGCTCCCCGTCACCACCGGCGGCCTCGAATACTTCGTCGATGTGATGATCGAGCTGTCGGTGCGCTTCGAGGACTTCCGCCAAGTGCGCGTGGCGACGGTCGTTAAGTCGAACACGCCCGACCTGCCCGTGGGCCTCGAAATCCGCAACCCTACCTTCTCCGACTTCCTCGACCGCATGGCCGCTGGCCCCAAGCCGTCCGGTGACAGCATCCCGGCTACGCTGACCGAGCCCGAGGTGGTCGTCAACGAGCCTGCCGGACCATCGATCTACGACCTCTTCGCCCACGCCGACGACTACGGCCTCTCGCGCGCCGACTTGGTCATCGCTGCCCGTCACTACTGCGGTGTGGACGAACTGGAACGCCTCACCCCCGAGCAGATCACCGACTTGTTGGGGCGCATGCAGGCGCGTTACGAAGCGGCGTAGCTGCTATTCAAGGCGGAACCGGAAGGTCACCGTACCGCGCTGATTGACTTGCGGCGCATTGGCCGGCAACGCGTTGAAGCGCCAGCGGTCAAGGACTTGCAGTACGGCGCGTTCGAGCGCCGGGTCGCCTTTGCGTGCCGGAATCTTGCGGACGATCTCGCCGCGCGGGTTGACCTCGATGATGAACGAGATCACGGCGTTGACTTGCGACGTATAGCGCGGCAGCGGCGTGGACAGGGGCGTCCGGTTGAGCCCTTCGATGTCGAATGGCGCCGCCTCGGTCTCGTCTGACCCCGTGCCGTCATCGCCTGAGTTGGCGCCCGTGTCGCCGCCGATCTGTCCGCTGCCGAGCGGTTGCGGCTCGGCGGGCGGCGTGGCCTGCTGGGCGGGCTCTACGGTTGTGGTGGCGTTGTCGGTGGAGGGCTCGGGTTGCTCCGTAGCTTGTGGCTTGGTGTCGGGCTCCGTCACCGCCTCCGTGTCGTCGTTCGGAAGGGTTTGCTCCGGAAGGTTTACGGGCTCGGGGTCTACCTCTTGCTGCTGCTGCGGGTTGGGCTGCGGCGTCTCTTGCTGCGGCGGCGTGCGCTCGGGCCGCGGCTCCTCGTCTTGCTCTTCCGGCTGCGGTGGCGTCGGCGTGGGCCGTGCGGGCGCCACCTGCCGTACCGGGCGCCCCTCGCTGTAGTCGCCAATCTCCACAGCGACGTAGCCAATCGGGATCTCCTCGTCTTCCGTGATCTCGTGATATACCCCGATCATCAGGAGCACGAGAATGTGGAGGCCAATGCTGAGGCCCCACCCCAAGAGGTCATTGCGGTTCATTATTCAATACCATCCAATGCGGACAAGGCAGGGGCCAAGGTGCGGTTTTGCATGAGCCTGCCACGCATTGGTTCCACAAAAAAGAGGAGCGGCCCAGGCATCTACACCAGCCTGGACCGCTCCCTTGCACAACAACCTTCATCCGCAAGTAGGGTACGCCGGGTTTTCAGAAAGTCGCGCAAACTGGACAGCAGCGGCTTGCTACAGCATCGTTTTTCCTCGGGAAGCGCCAAGTTTAGCGTTTTTCTCACGCCATCTTCCTTCGCTACCGCATCGCATCGTATTCTCAGCATCTCTCGATCTCGCACTTCAGGCCTTGATGGATATACTCAACTGGGGCTTACTCAGCACGGCCCGCATCAACCGCTCGCTTATCCCTGCCATCCGCGCCAGTGGCCGCAGCCGCCTCATTGGCGTGGCCAGCCGCTCGACCGAAAGGGCCCAAGCCTACGCCGAAGATTGGGGTATTGAGCAATCATACGGCTCCTATGCGGCCATGCTGGCCGACCCCAACATCCACGTGGTCTACAACGCGCTGCCCAACCATCTGCACGTCGAGTGGACGATCAAGGCAGTCGAGGCAGGCAAGCATGTCCTCTGCGAAAAGCCCATCGCGCTCACGCCAGCCGATGTCACCGCCATCGCCGATGCTGCGAAGTCGCACGGCCGCATCGTGACCGAGGGCTTCATGTACCGCCACCATGCCCGCACGAAACACGTGCAGCGGCTCTTGGCTGAAGGGATACTGGGCGAATTGGTGCTGGTCAAAGGCGCGTTCACGTTCACCATCGCCGATGTCCACAAGATCCGCCTCGACCCAGCTATGGGCGGCGGCAGCTTGTGGGACGTGGGCTGCTACCCCGTCAGCTTTGCGCGCATGGTCACGGGCGAGGAGCCAGAAGCGGTGCAGGCGCTTCAGGTGCTCGGCGAGACGGGCGTAGACCTCAGCTTAACCGGACAGATGCATTTCCCGAGCGGCGTCCTGGCACAGTTCGATTGCGGCTTCAACGCGCCGTTCCGCATGGAGATGGAGTTGGTGGGCACCGAGGCGCGGATGGTGCTCCCCAAAGCGTTCAAGCCCACCGACGACACGCCCATCCTGATGTATCGCGGAGACGAGGCGCCCGAGGTGATCGACGTGCCCGGCAACCTGCTCTACCTCGACGAAGTCGAAGACTTGGTCAGCGCTGCACTGGACGGCACGCCGCCGTTGCTCTCGCTCGCGGAGAGCCGCGCGAACGTCGCCGCCATCACCCAGCTCTACGAAGCCGCTGCTTAACCCCACCGCATCATGATCTCTACCTCCAGCAGCATCACCCCCACGGCCCAGATCGGTGCCGACTGTAGCATCGGGCACTTCTGCGTCATCGAAGCGGGCGTGCGCATCGGCGCGGGCTGTCAGATTGGGCACCATGTCGTCATCCGGGCAGGCGCTCAGATCGGCGCCAACGTGCGCATCGACGATCACGCGTCGGTGGGCAAGCAGCCCATGCGGGCAGCGAATAGCGCCGTCACCAAAGCACAGACCTTACCGCCTGCCGTCGTGGGCGACCGCTGCATCATCGGCACGGGCGTGGTGATCTACGCGGGCTGTACCCTTGGCGAAAAAGTGCTCGTGGCCGACCTCGCCACCGTCCGCGAGAACGTCACCGTGGGCGACTTCACCATCGTGGGACGCGGCGTGGCCATCGAGAACTACTGCACGGTGGGGCGCTACTGCAAACTGGAGACGAACGCCTATCTGACGGCCTACTCGACCCTCGAAGACCGCGTCTTCGTGGCGCCCGGCGTGCTGACGAGCAACGACAACTTCATGGGCCGCACCGCCGAGCGCTTCAAGCACTTCAAAGGCGTCACCGTGCGGCGCGGCGGCAGGCTCGGCGTGGGTGCCGTCATCCTCCCGGGCAAAGAGATCGCTTCCGATGGCGTGGTGGCCGCGGGTGCGGTCCTCACCAAGTCGATTGATGATGCCGAGATCTATGCAGGCTTTCCGGCTCGCGCGTTCCGCCCCGTGCCCGCTGACCAACGCCTCGACGAGCAGGGCTGGGACGACTAGCCGTGTGCCAACCGAATCAGGTTCGTCGCCGAGCGCAGGCCAGATTTGGCAGGCTTCTCGGTGAACACTTCGAGGCTGACCAGCCCGTCGAACCCGGTGCGTCGCAGTTGCGCCAGGTGACTGCGCCAGCCCAGGTCGCCTTCGCCCAGCGTGGTATCGGCCCAGGCATCGCCTGAACGCTTGCCGTCGCGGCAGCGGACGAGGTGTACGTGGTGCGCAAGCTCAGCAAGTCCCGCCGACGGGTCTTCGCCTGCCTGCCACGCGGTCATCGGCGACCACGCGGCGCGCACCTGCGCGTGATCGACGAGGTCGAGCAGATTAGCGAGCGCGGTGCCCGTCGCGTGGGCCATCGCAGGCTCATTGAGCACCGCCAGCGTCACATCGGTCTGAGCGGCGGCATCGCCAGCGCGTTGCAAGGCTTCGGCGGCCCACTCTACCGGGAAGGCCTCTTCCTGCGCAAACCCCGACACCACGACCGTCTCGCACTGCATGCGTCTGCAGAATTGCAGGATTTCGGGCAGCGCCGCTAGCTCGTTCAGCCACCCCGCTTTGTCGCTCGCCACCCCTTCAAACAGGCTGGGCGCGATAGCCAGCACGGGGAAGTCGTAATCGAGCAGCCTGCTCGTCAGCTTGCGCTCGTTGACGTGCGGCACGCGGTTCTGCACGCCACCCACGGTGCGCAACTCGATGCCTTCTACGCCCCACAATCCGGCGTACCCGAGCACGCGGTCCAGGTCTTGCGAGACCGTGTCCGTCAACAAAATTGGTGTCATCACTACGCGGAGTTGGTGTGCCCTGCAGCCCACGCGAGCGCACGCTGTTCGATATCTTGTATGAAGTCAGCCTTCGCCGCACTGTAGGCTTCTGGAGCGTGCCGATGTGTACGTGCGCTCGCCACTTTCAAGCGCCCATAGGCGTCGGATATCGAAGCATGAGCGCGGAGATAATCGCGAAAGGCGAGGTGCCGTCGGATGGCAGAATGCCCCGCAGCGTAGATGTGCACGTGTGCGATTCGTTGCTTCTCTTGCCAGCGAATAAAATATCGCCGTCCAGACAACCCGTACTCCCCTCGCCCTTCGTACCCCTGTGCTTCAAGGGAAGCCTTCAAGGCGTCAACAGCTTCTATGGACTGCACTACAGGCAACAGGTCGATAATCGGCTTGGCGCAGAGACCGGGGACGGCTGTGCTGCCAATATGGTGTATGTCTACGATCTGATCATCCAATGTGGCCGCCACCTCGCCCGCCAATGTCTCGAAGGCCACGTTCCAAGCAATCTGATAGGGTACTACGTCAATGGTACGCGGTTGAGGCATAGCCACTAGCGGATCGCCATGCTCATTTCGAGCATCTGCTCGATGGGCCGGCGCGCGCGGATGCGAATCTCCTCGTCCATGAGGATCTCCGGCTGCTCGTGCTTGAGGCAGAGGTAGAGCTTCTCGATGGTGTTGAGGCGCATGTGAGGGCACTGATTGCAGTTACACCCGCTCTCGGGCGGCGCCGGGATGTACGTCTTCTCCGGGTTGTCGCGGCGCATCTGATGCAAGATGCCTTCCTCCGTAGCCACGATGAACGTGTCGTGCGGCCCATCGGCGGCGAAGCGGCGGATCTGCGTGGTCGAGCCCACAAAGTCGGCCTGCCGCAGGATGGCTTCTTCGCACTCGGGGTGTGCCAAGACCAGCGCTTCGGGGTGGCGAATTTTCATACGCACCAGCTTCTGCTCACTGAACGTTTCGTGGACGATGCAGACGCCGTCCCAAATCACCATATCGCGGCCCGTCTGCTTGCTCAGGAAGCGTCCCAGGTTGCGGTCGGGCGCAAAGATGATGGGTTGATCGTCGGGAATCTGCCGGATGATGTGCTCCGCATTCGACGACGTGCAGATGATGTCGCTCTCGGCTTTGGTGCCTGCCGAGCAGTTGATGTACGACACCACGATGTGATCGGGATACCGCTTCTTGAACGCCGCCAGTTCGTCTGCCGGGCACGAGTCGGCGAGCGAACAGCCCGCATTGAGGTCGGGCAGCAGCACCTTCTTGGTCGGGTTCAGGATCTTGGCGGTCTCCGCCATGAAGTGGACGCCAGCGAAGACGATAATGTCGGCGTCGGTATCCGCAGCTTTGCGCGCCAGCCCCAGCGAGTCGCCGATGTAATCGGCCATGTCTTGGATTTCGGGCTCCTGATAAAAGTGTGCGAGCAAGATGGCGTTCTTCTCGCTACGCAGCCTGTCGATTTCGTCATAGAGATCCAGCATCGGATCGATGGCCTCTTCGACGAAGCCAACGACGGGGTCTAGAACGGGCAAAGCGAGCGTCATAATGGCGTGGGCGGTGGGTTTGAGCATCCGAACAGGTGCAGAGCAAGAGACGTTCCGCAGCACTCTTCGTGACAAGATGACTGACAGCGGGTGTTACCGAGGGCTACATGCGCATGGTACCAACACGGCGGACGAAAAATAGCGCGATCACGTGATGCAGTAGGGCGTTGATTTTACACATCTTCGGGTGTCTATCAAAAGAGCCAGAGAAAAAATTTTTGATAGGGATGTTATATCTGACGGACTCGACCCTCTAGGCACATGTCTCACTAGTGAGAAAGCGCGAGGCCCATGCCGAATCTTGTGGTGGGAGACGGCTAGCCCGCTTTTTTTATAGAGACCCGCGCTCCTGACGGGATGGTGGTGCATCCCGCGGAGTCCCGAGGCCCGGTCGCCCAGTGGTGAGGCGACTGGGCCTCCGCGGTTTTAGTCGGTCTCGTAGCGCACGCGGCGATAGATCGCGCGGAGAGGGACCGTCACGCCGAGCGCTGTGCTGTGTATCTCTTGCTCCATGCCCGGAATCATGCGCATGTGGATGCCTTCCGCGTGGCGCTCGTATTGAGCGATGTAGGGCCTGTTCGCTTTCAAGATCCAGTATTCCACCAGGCTCTCTAGTCGGAAGTAGGCTTCCAGCTTATCAGCAAAATCGCGGGCACGGGTAGAAGGTGAGGCCACCTCGATGAGCAACGTCGGGTTCAGCAACGTAGGCGGCTGCGTGGCCTCGTCGAAGCTCATCTCGCCGCAGACCACGAGGCCGTCGGGATAGGCGTAGTGCTCGCGCCCATACCCGGGTGCCCGCACGCGCAGGCCTGCCGAGAGGACATCGCACGAGGTGTGCTCGCGCAGAGCCGCCACGGCATCATCTTTAACGGCGCTGTGATTGTACGTCTCGCCTGCCATCGCCACCAGTTGGCCATGCCAGTACTCATGCCGCTCCTCGGCCACGGCATCGAAAGCGAGATAGGCCTCGGGCGATATAACGGCGCCGGGCTGCACTAGCCACGCACGCGGTCAAAGTACTTCTGCTGCGGCGTGCCAGCGGGGAGGTCCATCGGGCTTATGGGCAGAATCGAGCGGCGGATCTGTGGCTGGCCGCCTCGGTCGTCGAACAGCGATGGCGCACCCGCAGGATCATCGCCGATGACAATGACCGTGGTGCCCGGCTCTACCACCGTGCCTCGCCCCGACCGATAGCCGCGGCGGCCGTTCGCGATGCGCCACTGGTCGGCCCAGTCGTAGATCCACTTGGCATCGGCTTCGATGAGGCGCACACAGCCGTGGCTGCGCGGCCCGCCCGTGGGCATGGCGTATTGGTGGACGTGGATGCCACGCGCCTCGTGGAAGTTGAACACCCAATACATCTCCCAGCGCTCGCCAGGCGGGCTCAGCGACGAGACGCGAAACTCGGTTTTCCAGTTGAAATTGTAGCGACCGTTCGGCGTGCGCGACCCCTCGGCCCCGGTGTTCACCACGCCCCACCGCTCCAGATTACCGTTGGTGTAGGCCGCGAACGCCTGGATCGACTTGTCGATGACGAACAGCTTGCCGAACTCGGCCCCGCCTGCGTAATACTTCGGGAACGGCGAATAGGCGCGGAAGTCGAGGTCGAACTGCCCCAAGCGTGGGATAATGATGCGGTCGCCCAGGCGCATGTCTTGCAGGTGCTGCCGGTTGATCATCTCCACGAGCTTACCCCGCTGCTTCCCGACGAACCCGTTGCCATCGCCGATGACCCGGTAGAACGAGTTGCGGGCCATCGCGCCGTTCATCATCCCGGAGTGATCGACCCACGTGTAGTAGTCGTAAGCCACCTCGGGGATGTTGTCCAGCAGCATCCGGTTGCCGTCCAGCACGGCTTCCATAGCTTCCTGGTTGAAGTAGTCTTGGGCGTGTATGGCAGGACTCAGCAGTAGCAGCCCGGGCAGCAGCAGTGTGCAGTATTTCAAGGTGTTGAACATCCGTCTTCGGCAAGTTTAGCAATCATGTCCGGGGTCCCCAGCACGATCAACACGTCGTTGGCTTGGATTTCATCGGTACCCGTGGGGTTGAACCGAAGTTCACCCGAGGGATGCACGATGGAGACTACGATGGCATCAAAATGAGATCGGAATTTCACTTGCGCAAGCGTTGTGCCATCTAACATGGACCCCGCCTCCACGGTCACCTCCTCCAAGCTCAGGTTGTCGCTGCTGGTGCCCAGCAATCGCTCCATGAAGTGATCAACGTGTGGTCTCAGGATCACTTGCGTCATGCGGTCGGCCCCAATTTCGACGGGCGAGACCACTTTGTTGGCGCCCGCGTGGAGCATCTTGCGGCGGTTGCGGTGATCGTTGGTGCGCGCCAGGATGAACACCTCGGGGTTGCACTCGCGGGCCACCAGCGAGGCGAACACGTTGGCGCTGTCTTCGGGGAGCGTGAGGATGACGCCTTTGGCGCGGTCGATGTGGGCCTCCAGCAAGGTCTCCTCTTCTTGCGCGTCGCCCTCCAGCGCCATGACACCATTCATGCGCAGCTCCTCAATGACATCCCCGTCCCGGTCGATGACGATGAACGGGACGTCACGCGCGCGCAGGTCGGCGGCAATGCGCATGCCCACGCGCCCGTGGCCGCACACGATAAAGTGATCGGAGAGTTGGTCGATCATGCGCTGAAAGTACCGCTGTTTGAGGTTCTGTGTACTGAGCATAATCTGCGCCGTGCGCGCAGCGATAAACGCGACGGTGCCGATGCCCGTAAGCGCCACGGCGATGGTGAAGGTACGCCCCGCGAGGCTCATCTCCTTCACCTCGGCAAAACCGATGGTGGTGATGGTGATGAACGTCATGTAGATGCCGTCGAAGAACGTCCACCCTTCGAGCAGCTTGTAGCCGTAGCCGCCCACGATGAGTATCATGATCAGGAAACCGTTGGCCACCAGAACTTCGCGACGTGTGGGGTCCAGACGACCCAGCCAGCGGAGGACGGAGGTCCGCAAGAATCGCTTGTCGGCCACGCTGCGCCTCCGGCTATGCGGCTACGGTGCCAAAGCGCACCACGCGGCTGACCCAGGAATCGGCGGCCGGCTGTTCGAAGCGACCTAGCCGCACGTCACCCAGATGCATCAGCGTGAGGTCGAACACTGGCGTCTCGGGCGTGACGAGCCCAGCCTTTGCTGCTTTCTTGAACGCCCGGCGCGGCGTCACGGCAACCACCCCATCGCGCTCGCGATGCACGACAAACAGGCCTGTCTTCCACGCGATGCCCAATGCTGCCCCCGCGCGTGTCACGGCGTGTACCGAGGCGTCGATGCCGCACCCTGAGATCTCGCCGTTGAGGGTGGCCGCCAGCAGCAAGAGCCGTCCGCTGAGAACCCGCGCAGCCCCAGTCACGGGGCGTCCGTGCGACTGCCAGGAGGCAAAGAAGGTGTCGAGGTGCGCCAGCAGCGCCGTCTGCTCGGCATCGGCGAGGGGGCGGTCGGCGACGTAGCACCAGAAGCGGGCGTGGTCGGGGAGGTGCGCGAAGAGCGCGGCGTACGATTCAGGCATGGTGATGACTCAGGGTTGGCTACTGCCAGCGGTCGAGGAGCGCCTCGGCACGCTGTCGATTGCGTTGGTCTTCGGTGTTGATATCGGGCAGGGCAAGCACCTCCTCCATCGCATCGATGGCGGCCTCCTTCTGACCGATCTGCTCCAGCGTGACGGCAAGCTCGAAGTGCGCCCGCGTCAAGCTGGGGTCGTATTGGACGGCCTGACGCAACAGGTCGGCGGCTTCTTCCTTCGAGCCGCTCGGCAGCGCGCCGAAGAGGAGCCGTGCCACGTTGCGCTGCAGCCAGCTCAGGCTCGCCACCTCGCGCTTGAATATGCCGTAGGCGAGGTAGGCCAGGGCGTAGTCGGGGTCGATGTCCAGCGCGCGCTGGATGTTGGCCTCCACGTCGCGTCCGATCTCCACCTTCTTCTTTCCGCCCGCGAAGAGCGCCAGGTTACCGCGCGTGGCGGCTTGGAAGAAGTATGTCTCAGCGCACTCGGGATGGTGTGCTAGCAGTGCATCGGCATAGCCGATGGCGGTTTCGAACGTCTCTTTGGCGGTGTCGCGCTGGTCATTAGCGAGGTAGTCCTGTGCGAGGTCGCCGTAGGTGCGAGCCAGCCGCGTGAGCACCTCGAAACTGGTGGTATCCGCGCGATAGGCTTCCACGTAGGCTTGTACCGCCGTGGCGTTGTCGAAGGCGGCATAGGCCGCGTCGCCGAGCGCCAGCGGGTCGGCGTTTTGCGCTGCTGACCACTGGAGGGGCGCTATCAGCAGCGTGCACCACAGTATGGTGAGGCGCCTCGTCATTCCATCGCCAGCTCTTGCACGCGTAGCTCGGCCGTGTTGAGGCGTTCGGTGAGGCGTTTGGCGAGCAGACAGCCTTCCTCGTAGAGCGCGAGTGCCTCGTCGAGGCCTACTTCGTTGGCTTCGAGGGCGGACACGATGGTGGCTAAGCGCTCCATGTCGCTCTCGAATGTGCGTTCCGATGGTGCGTCCATGCGTGGGTGAGAATCTATCCCGTGTCTTTCGAGCGGATTAACGTCCTCGCGCAATACAAAGTTTGCGGAAAGACCCGGCGGTGCGTTGGCCTCGCTCGAAACGTCGGGGGCGGTCCTCGCATTTAGCCTCCGCTTTTCTCATCGACCAATCCCCGACCTGCATGGATCTCGGCCTCAACGACCACGTCGCTATCGTCACTGGTGCCAGCCGCGGCATCGGCAACTACATTGCTCACGGACTGGCGGCCGAGGGCTGCCACCTCGCCATCTGCGCCCGTAGCGCCGATGCCATCCAAGCCGCCGCCGCCGACTTGCGCGAGAAGGGCGTCGAGGTTTTAGCCCTAGCACTCGACCTGACCGAGCCCAACGCGGGGCAACAGCTCGTGGATGCGGCGATGGAAAAATTCGGTCGCGTGGATGTGTTGGTCAACAACGTGGGTGGCAACCGCCGCAAGCCCTTCGCCGAGACGACTGATCAGGACTGGGACGAGATGCTGGACCTCAACGTCCACTCCCACTTCCGCACGACGCGCGCGGCGATTCCGCACATGCAGGCGGCGGGCTCTGGCTCCATCGTGTTCATCTCGTCGATCTTTGGCCGCGAAGCGGGCGGACCGGGTCTCTCGATTTACAACACGACCAAGACGGCCCTCATCAGCGCGGCCAAGATCATGGCGCTGGAGTTGGCGCCGGACGGCATC
>JBCCMF010000105.1:0-12952 GCA_039026435.1 Bacteroidota bacterium | reverse complement strand
GTCGGCGAGCGCCTGGATGGTGGGCAGGTCCAGGTGGTCGTAGTGGTCGTGCGAGATCAGCACCGCGTCGACGGGCGGCAGGGCCTCGAGCGGCAACGGCGGGTCGAAAAACCGCTTGCCCCCCACCACCGATGACGGCGACACGCGCTCGCCCCAGACGGGGTCGATGAGCAGTCGTATGCCATCGAGTTCGATCAGCAGCGTGGAATGCCCCAGCCACGTGACGCGCAGACTGTCTGGTGCTTCCGCGAATTCGGCAGCGGTGCGTGCGACGGTCGGGATGGCGTTCTCTGGCGTGCGGTGCGGACTGCCGCCAAAGAAGAACTCCCGCATCATCGCCAGCGAGAACGCCTCGTTTTGAATCGGGAGGACGTTGGTGAATTGCCCGTCGCTGTACTGCGGCGACTCGGCGATGCGCTCCAGGCGCTCGCCGTCGGGAGCGGTGCCCGTCGCTATCCACACATCCCAGGTGATGAGCCCGGCGAGCACCAGAACGGTCAGGCCGATACCCTTGAGGATGCGCCAACGCGGCTTTTTTGGAGAACGAGAAGGAGTCGTCACGTAATCAGCGGTGAGGGGAGGGTGTTAGTGCCTGGAAAATAGGCCAAGTTGCAGCGGAGCGGCTGAATCGGCTCAGTCGCCCCGCTCCAGGTGCTCAGCTGGCAACAAGGCCGAGCTGTGCGCGCATGCCCGCGAGGAACGGCTCATCGCCCGCGGCTTCGCGCTGCGCCAGGATGGCCTCAGCGTCGTCGCCCGCGAGGTAGCGGAGTTGGTTGCGGCCGTCGGTGGCGGCGGTGTAGATGGTCTCGGCTACCATCTGTGGCGTCCCGTACGTTGCGCCCTCGAACATCGCCTGCACGGTGCCCATCATACCGTTGTATGCTTCGGTGGTGGTAGGCTGAGCAAAGGTCATGGAGCGGCTCCCGAAGTCGGTGGCGATGGCGCCGGGCTCGATCAGCTTCACGCCAATGCCCAGCGGCAGCAGCTCGTAGTGGATGGACTCGGAGAAGCCCTCCACGGCCCACTTGGTAGCATGGTAGAGGCTGAGCAGTGGAAACGTGGTCCGCCCGCCCATCGACGAAACGTTGAGGAAGAGTCCCGACCCGCGCTCACGGAAGTGGGGCAGCGCGGCTTGGGTCACGCGGAGGAGGCCCAGCACGTTCACGTCGAACTGCCGCTCCGTTTCGGCCGCGTTGGTGGCTTCGAACGGGCCCATCACGGCGTAGCCTGCGTTGTTGAGTACTGCATCGATGGCGCCGAAGCGCGCGATGCCTTCTGCCAACGCGGCCTCGATGGAGGCGGCATCCAGCACATCCAGCCGGGTCACAAGTACGTTGTCGCGCTCGGCAAGAGCATCGCCGTCGGAGGGCGTCCGCATCGTGGCGACTACGTTCCAGCCGCGCTCGGCAAACAGTTCAGCGGTGGCGCGGCCGATGCCCGTGGAGGCGCCTGTAATCAGAATCGTCTTGGTCATGTCAGTCGTTTGGTTTGTTGGCGTGGTTTGTCGCTGTACACAATGAGAATACGTGGCCGGTGGTCAACTTGGACTTGCGCATCGCGCCAAAGCGGTAGCGGATAACGCCATACGTGACCGTCAGTGGTTGGCGCCATCGGCATGTGGCGCGGCACGCTTGGCCAGCTGTTGCAAGGCGGGTACTTCCAGCACGGATGCATCCGCTCCGGCCAGCCCGGCGTCCACCAGCGCATGTCCCAACTCATCGGTGTCTAAGATGGAGCGAGGGGCGAGACGGCGAAGCAGTGGCATCAGCGGTGTCATCACGGCATAGATGGCACGGTACAAGGTGGTGCGACTCGTGGCACCGCCCACGGGTTGGATGAAGCCTGGCCGCGCGTTGTAGACCGCTTTGAATGGAAGCGCTGCAAGGGCCTGCTCCGTCTCGCCCTTGACCCGCGCCCACATTGCCCGGCTGGCCGCGTCGGTGCCCGCGCCGGAGACATAGACAAACGTCATCGCCGGATTGCGCGCCACCAGCGCCTGCGCCACCGACAGCGTGAGGTCGTACGTGATGCGGCGGTACGCGTCCTCGCTCTGCCCTGCCGACGAGATGCCCAGGCAGAACAGGCACGCATCGGCTTCCGCCAACTCATCGGCCAGAGCGGCGAGGTCCGTCATGTCGGCATGGATGATCTCAGTCAGCTTGGCGTGTTTGTGGTCTGAGGGGCGACGCACGACGGAGAGGACGCGGCTCACGCGGGTGTCGGCGAGAGCCGCATGGAGGGTGCCGTATCCGATCATGCCCGTAGCGCCGAAGAGGAGGATGGTCATAGCAGAAGAAGGAACTGATGATTTGAGGAGAAAGAGTTAGCCCAGGCCGAGGCGGGCGCGCTCGGGTGTCGTGCCTGTCCACGAGCGGAAGGCGCGGAAGAACGAGTTGGGGTCGTCGTAGCCGAGCAGGAAGGCGACTTCGTTGGTCCGTATCTCCGAGGTGCGCAGGTAGTGCCACGCCAGCGTCTCGCGGGTACGCGCCAGCGTGCGTTGGAACGTGGTGCCCTCGCGCCGGAGGTGCCGCTGCAAGCTGCGTGGGCTGAGGGCGAGTGCATCGGCCACGTCCTCCACGCGACCCCGGCCGCTCGGCAGCATCTCCACGAGGGCGCTGTGCACCCGTTCCGACAGCGTCGCGCTCTGCTGCATATCGGCGAGGCGTTGCCGCAGCACGGGCTCGTAGAAGCGCCACGCCTCGGCGTCGGCAGTGAGGAAGGGGCGTCGGGCGTCGGTCCACGAGAACGCCACGAGCGGCACGGGCCCGGTACGGATGCGGCAGCCCAGCGCCCCCTCGACCGTGGAAGCATCGGGCGGACGCGTAGGCAGTTCGATGCGCCGCGCCGTGATCAGCTCGCGAGTAGCGCGCCGTGCGAAGTACACCCAGTAGCTCACATCCACCAGCGCCAGCACAGACGGCAGCGCGAACCCCTTTGCAGCGAATCGAAGCGTCAAGCCCTCCGAAGTGCGCTCCGTGGACAACGTCAGCGGACCGATGAGGGCTTTGAACTGCGACAGCCGTTCGGCGGCCGTGGCCAGGTCGGGGCTGGCGAGCGCGGCGATGATGGGTGCGCTCAGCATCTCTTGTGCGGCAAGCCGACCGATCTCCAGACCTACCGGACGATCTCCGGCTTCCTCGCCCGTCGCTTGCCAAAGGCGGACGTAGCCTTCAGCAGAGACGGAAGGAGTCTCGCGGCTGAACAAGTCGGCGGGGAGGTTGGCGCGGCGCAAGACGTTGGCCGAAGAGAGGCCCACCTCGCGCATGACGATTCGGGTGGCAGGCGGTAGGCGGTACGCAACAGCCATGACGGGCAGCGTGGATCAAGAGACGGGACATGAATACGATACGCCGAACAGCCGCCAAAAGACTTGCCGATGGCGCCAACCTAAACACGCATGGCGCCATCTCCGGGATAAGCCTCACATTTTGATTACAGTGCGTGCCGCTGGAAGTCATGGCGCGCCGCTATCTTGCTGCCCGCTTACATCCAAGCCGGCTGGCATGCACATCGCCTACCTCTCCACCGACGACCTCGGCGCCTACGAGACCGACGAGGCTTTGACCGAAGCGCCGCTCGCCGAACGCGGCTGCACGGTGGAGTACGTATCCTGGACCGCCGCCGCCGCCGACTGGTCGCGCTTCGACGCCGTCGTCATCCGCACGCCGTGGGACTATCACAAGCATGTCGGCGCATTTCTGGAGCGCCTCGAAGCCATCGAGGCCAGCGGAACGCCGCTGCTCAATGCGTTGCCGCTCGTCCGTTGGAACGCCGACAAGCGCTACCTGCGCGACCTGGAGCAGCGCAGCATCGCCATCGTGCCTACCGTCTGGGGCGAGGCTGAGCAGCCCGTCAGTTTTGAGGCGCTGTTTGAGCAACTCGACACAGACGCTATCGTCGTAAAGCCCGTGGTGAGCGCCGGGGCAATGGATACGTTCCGCTTGCAGCATCCGGTCTCGGCTGAGCAGAAGGCGCAGGTGGAGCAGCCGTTTGCCGAGCGGCCGTTTATGGCACAGCCGTTCGTGAAGGCGGTGGTGACCGAGGGCGAGTTCTCGGTGTTCGTGTTCGACGGCGCATACAGCCACTGCATCCTGAAAACGCCGAAGGCGGGCGACTTCCGCGTGCAGGAAGAGTTCGGCAGTCGCCTCGTACTCGTCGAGCCCGAGCCCGCCTTGTTGGAGGCTGCTGAACGAGTGCTGGCAGTGCTCGACGAGGTGCCGCTGTACGCCCGCGTCGACCTCGTACGCATGCCTAGCGGCACCTTTGCGCTTATGGAATTGGAACTCATCGAGCCCGGCCTCTACTTCCGGCTTGATCCTTCGTCGGCTACCCGTTTTGCCAAGGCCGTCATATCGCACGTGGCCAGCGGCTGAACCTCGATTCGTACATCGCGTACCACCTGATCATCAAATGCGCACCGCAGCGACGGCATGTCCCGCCAGTTCAAGGTCCCTGATTTTTACCGGAGTCCCATCATCTCCACGGTCAAAGCAGCCCGGCGGACGATGGACCCGCGTAAGCGCGACCTGGCACCCGCGACCATCGACTTTGGGCCCGTACGCTTCAAGATTGCCCGCCACTTCGGGTTCTGCTATGGCGTGGAGCACGCCATCGAAATTGCCTACCGTGCCCTCGACGAGAACCCTGGCAAGCGCATCTTTCTCCTCTCGGAGATGATCCACAACCCGTTCGTCAACCAAGACCTCAAGGCGCGTGGCATCCGCTTTCTGCGCACCACCAAGGGCGAGCAGATTGTGCCATTTGAGAGCCTGACGTCGGAAGATGTGGTGCTCATCCCGGCGTTTGGGACGACGCTGGAGATCGAGGAGATGCTGAAGGAGCGCGGCATCAACACGAAGACGTACAACACCACGTGTCCGTTCGTCAAGAAGGTGTGGAAGAAGAGCGCCCAGATCGGCAAGAAGAACTACACCGTGGTGGTGCACGGCAAGCGGTACCACGAGGAGACGCGCGCCACGATCTCGTATGCCAACCGCGGGGCGCCCGTAGTGGTAGTGCGCGACATGCCCGAGGCTGAGGACCTCGCCGCAGTCGTGCGCGGCGACCGTGACATCGATTTCTTCTACGAGCGCTTCCCCGATCGCTACTCGGACGACTTCGATCCCGAGACCGATCTGCATCGCATCGGCGTGGTCAACCAGACGACGATGCTGGCGACGGAGACGCAAGCCATCGCCGCGCTCCTGCGCGACGCTATGGTGATTCGCTACGGCGAGGAGAACATCAGCGACCACTTCGCCGACACCAGCGACACGCTGTGCTACGCTACCAACGAGAACCAGAACGCCACCTACGCGCTCATCGAGAGCGGCGGCGATGTGGCCGTGGTCGTGGGCGGCTATAACTCGTCGAACACGAGCCACTTGGTGGAGCTGTGCAGCGAGCACATGCCGAGCTACTTCATCGCTGGCCCGGATGAGATGGTAGCGCCCGACCGGATCTGGCACTTCGACCTGCACACGCACAGCATCCGCGAGACGCACAACTGGATGCCCGAGGCGCGCCCGCTCGACATCGTGCTGACGGCTGGCGCCTCGTGCCCCGATGCGCTCCTCGACCGCGTGATGCGCAAGATCATCCGCTGGTTCGGCGACACGCGTAGCGTAGAGGAAGCGCTGGAGCCGTTCGCCGAGGCCGCAGCGCAAGAACCCGTCGAGCCCGAGCCGGAGGTGACAAAGGCTGCGCTGAAGCGCATCAGCAAGCAGTCGGAGCACTCCGCTGTTGATAGCGCACCGCGCCCCGCAGCGCCCGGTGGCGGTCCGCGTCCGAAGCGCCCAGCTGCTCCTGGCGGCTCTCCACGGCCGAAGCGCCCAGCCGCTCCTGGTGATGGTGCTCCCCGCCCGAAGCGTCCGTCGCTCCCTCCGGGTAGTGCTCCTCCAAAGCATCCGTCTGCTCCGGTTGCGGGTGGCCCGCCACGTCCGAAAAAGCCATTGCTGCCTCCTGGCGCGGGCCCACCGAAGCCGAAGCGTCCGTCGCTGCCCACGGCTGACGGATCTGCCAAGCCAAAGCGTCCATCGTTGCCCACGGCTGGCGGTCCGGGTAAACCCAAACGCCCCTCGCTACCGCCTGGTATGCCTAGCTCGAAGCGCCCCGCGGCTCCTGCGGGTGACGGTGCTTCTAAGCCGAAGCATCCCCCGACGGTCGCTGGCAGTGCCCCGAAGCCAAAGCGCCCGCCTTCACTCGCTGTTAGCGGTCTGCCGAAGCCGAAGCGTCCAACCGCGCCTGGTGTACCGGCAAAACTGCCCTGACGGCTCCGCTCACAGTGGCTTCTCACGGTCAAAAGCCCTTTCCACACGCGCCGTGCTACGATCTCGAACCAGCATAATGCGCCTCCTGGTGGCGACGCTGCTGGTGCTTTGTGGATGCGATGGCCTCCAGCCCAGAACGCCCGAGCCGCCCGACACAACAGGTGGCACGTTCCTCCAGCCCGACACGCCCGAGCAAGTTGTCGAGAACGTGCAGGCCGCCATCGCTGAGCTAAATACCACCAACTACCGCCGCTCGTTTACCGAGACGCTCACCTTCACCCCCACACTCGACGCCGAAGCCCGCGACGGCGCGCTGTGGACCACCTGGAGCCGCACCGAGGAGGAAGGCTACTTCAGCACGCTCGCTGCCGCCGCGCAGTTCGCCTCGGGTCATGAGCTCCGCCTCGACGAGCAGACCACCTCCATCGTCGGCACCGACCGCTTCCTGCTCGACGCCCGCTACACGCTCACTGTGCAGCACCGCCGCACCGACGTGGCTACCAGCGTGCAGGGCCGGCTCATCTGGGCCATCACCCAAGGCGACGACGGGCTGTGGAGCATCGCCGAGTGGACCGACCGCGCCATCACGGGCAATGCCTCGTGGAGCGACCTGAAGGCGAGCTTCATCCAGTGAAGCCGCTCAGCGATTGATCTGCGCGTCTAGCAACGGCAACACCTCATCCAAGGGCAGGGCCTCGATAGTGCCGCGATTCCCAGTCGTGGTCGTCGCCTTGAACAACGCACTGTATATAGCCTCCTCCGCAGCTTCCATTGTGGCTTGGAAGAGCGGCGACATCCGCCCGTTCGGCAAATCGGCAACGGCGCTGACGGCACGGCGGCGTTCTGGCGTGCGGCGCACCGACTCCGCCGTGGAGAACGCCAGCGCGTAATCGCCTGAGCCGTTGGTCATGGGCGAGCCTGTCCGGGCGATGGCGAGCAGCGCCCGTCGGGCTACGCGCTCCAGGTTGCGGTCGGAGAGCGGCGCATCCGTGGCCACGATGAGAATGATAGAGCCATCGGCGTCGCCGCGATCGAGGGTATCGCGCAGGTAGTATTGGTCGAGCAGACGGCCCACGGGCACGCCCATGATGTCGAGCACGCCGCCGTAGTTGGTCTGCACGAGCACGCCCACCGTGTAGCCGCCCAGCGATTCGGGCAGTTGCCGCGAACTCGTGCCGATGCCGCCCTTCCAGCCGAACATCACGGTGCCCGTCCCCGCGCCCACACTGCCCTCTTCAACGGGACCGTCCGTCGCTGCCTCAATCGCTTCGACCACATGATCCGGCTGCACGGCGCGCGCACGAATATCATTCAAGTAGCCGTCGTTCGTCTCGCCCACCACCGCGTTCACCGACCGCACGCGCTCGTTGCCCGGTTGCGCGAGGGTCCATCCCACGACGCCATCGGCGGCGCGCGGCACCGACAGCGTATTCGTCAGCACAATCGGCGTTTCGATCTCGCCCAGCTCGCGGATCTGCGTGCTGCCCATGAACTTGCCGTAGCCGTTGCCCACCGCAAAGCCTGCGGGCACTTTGTCCTGATACACGTTGCCGCCGTGCGGAAGGATCGCCGTCACGCCCGTGCGGATGCTGTCGCCCTCGACCAGCGTCACCTGCCCGACGCGGACGCCCGATACGTCGGTGATGGCATTCAGCGCACCCGTCGACAGGATGCCCGGCGCCACGCCTGCATCCCGAGCGCGTGGACGATCTTGCGCAAACGCTGAGGAAGCGAATAACGTCATGAGAAGGAGGGCAATGAGGAGGCGCATGGGCAGGTGGCGTCAAATAAAAACAGCGGCGCCCTCAAACATGAAGACACCGCCGTGAAGATGCAAGCGATCTGGAGAGACGATTAGCCTTCCAGGTCAGGGATGCGGATCTGCTGCCCGGGGTAAATCTTGTCGGGGTCCTGGATCACCTCGCGGTTGGCCTCAAACAGCGCCTGCCACTTGTTGCCGTCGCCGTAGTTCTTCGAGGCGACCTTCCAGAGCGAGTCGCCCTTCTGGATCGTGTAGAACTTGGGCTCGGGCACGACAGGGGCCTCTTCCTCCTCGGGGACGGCCACCGTGATCCGGTCGTCCACGCGCTGTACGCCTTCGACGTTGCCCGCCAGCAGCACGGCTTTCTCCTTGGCGGCATACGAGGCTGCCGATCCGCCCAATACGACGGTGCCCTCGGTGAACGCCACAGTGAGGTCGCTCACCTGGTCGCTGAGTCCTGCTTTGATGTCGTTCGTGATCTCTTCGGCCTCGCGGCCCGGCTTCACTTTCTTGCCGATGTTTTTCAGGAAGTCAAAAAGGCCCATAGTTGTGATTCGGGGGTTGATGTGATGGGAGAAGAGCAGAAGATATGAGCCAAGCTGTGCCAAGTTCACGCAGCGACGTATGCGCAACAGCCCAACGCTTCGGCGGTTAACCTCCTCGAATCCCTCAACAGACCGCTCCACATGTACCACATCACTGGCATTCAGCAAATCGGCATCGGCGTACCCGACATAGAAGCGATCTGGCGATGGTACCGCACGCACTTCGGCATGGACGTGCCCGTCTTCCAGGAAGCCGCCGAGGCGCCACTGATGACGAAGTACACGGGGGGCGTCGTGCAGTCGCGCACCGCCACGCTCGCCATCAACATGCAGGGCGGCGGCGGCTTCGAGATCTGGCAGTACACCAGCCGAGGCACCGAGCCGCCCGCCTTCACGCCCCAACTCGGCGACACGGGTATCTTCGCTGGACGCATCAAGAGCCGCGATGTGGTCAAGAGCTACCAGGCCATGCAGCGCGCGGGTGTCACGCTGCGCAGTGAGATCGAGATCGCGCCCGACGGCTGGCGGCACTTCTTCGTGCAAGACCCGCTGGGCAACCTGTTCGATGTCGTGGAGGGACACGGCTGGTTCTCCAAGGGGGATCACCACATGGGCGGACCGAGCGGCGCGCTCCTCGGCGTCAGCGACATCGACGACGCCCGTCGGCTTTACACCGATCTCCTCGGCTACGATGTGGTCCAGTACGATGAAACGGGCACGTTCGCCGATCTTGCCGGTCTTCTCGGCGGCGACAAGCCCGTGCGTCGTATGCTCCTCACGCATGGCGAGGCACGGAAAGGCGGATTTTCCGAGCTGTTCGGCCCCAGCCAAATCGAGCTGGTCCAGGCTGTGGACTACACGCCGCGCCGCATCTTCCAAGACCGCTTTTGGGGCGACCTCGGCTTCATCCACCTCTGCTTCGACATCGTCGGGATGGGCGACCTGAAAGCCGCTGCCGAGCAAGCTGGTTTTCCCTTCGTCATCGACAGCGACAGCTCGTTCGACATGGGCGAGGCCGCTGGGCGATTCAGCTACGTGGAGGACCCCGATGGCACGCTGATCGAGTTCGTCGAGACGCACAAGATCCCCATCCTCAAAAAAGTGGGCTGGTACCTCGACCTTCGCAAGCGCGACCCGCTCAAGCCGCTGCCCAAGTGGATGCTCAAAACGATGGCCCTCAGCCGCGTCAAAGACTGACGCTCGGCACGCTGTTCCTCCTCAAGCCCCCTGCGCCCTATGCTTCGTCTCTCAGTGCTCCTCCTGACCGTCAGCCTCGTCGCAAGCTGCACTGCGCCTAGCGAAACCATTCCCGAAGTAGACCTGGAGACAGAACTCCTCGCGCTCATCAGCGACTTCGAGGGCGACGTGGGCATTTACGTGGAGCATCTGGCCAACGGCCAAACCGTAGCCATCAACGCCGACACGCTCTTTCCCACCGCCAGCATGATCAAAGTGCCGATCTTGCTGAAAACCTTCGACGCCATCGAACGCGGCGACCTCGACTATCGCCAGAAGCTCGTCTACCGCGACTCGTTACTTTACCCCGGCGACGATCTCATCGGCGCCTTCCGTGACAGTGCCGAGGTCGAGCTGGCCAAAGTCGCCATGCTGATGATCACCACCAGTGACAACACCGGAAGCCTGTGGCTGCAGCATCTATCGGGCACGGGCACCTCGATCAACGAATGGCTGGAGGACAACAGCTTCGAGCATACCCGCGTCAACTCGCGCACGCCCGGCCGCCGCCCCAACTGGGAAGTCTACGGATGGGGCCAGACCACGCCTCGCGAGATGGCGCAGCTGCTGACGATGGTCCGCCGGGGCAAGGCCGTGTCGCCCGCGGCCAGCGAGGAGATGTACCGCATCCTCACGCGCATCTACTGGAACAAGGAGGCCCTCTCCCAACTCCCACCCACGGTGCAGGTCGCGTCCAAGCAAGGTGCTGTCAGCCAATCACGCTCCGAGGTCCTCCTCGTCAACGCCCCTGGCGGCGACTACGTGGTGTGTGTCATCACGAAGAACCAAGCCGACACGAGCTGGGAGCCCGACAACGCTGGCTATGTCCTGCTCCGCAATGTCTCGCGCACCGTCTGGCAGCACTTCGAGCCCAAATCCAACTGGTCGCCTGCGCAAGGGGGGCAGGAGTACGAGTGATCAGTTACTGCCCAGCCCATCGGGCTCCGCATCCAAGCGAATCTCTGCACCCTCTCGCATGCGCGTGCCTGGTGCTTTACTCTGGCTAGTTACCACAAAGGCGTCGTCGGCATCCGGCGGGAAGATAACCGCGTTGAGCCGTGCAGCACGCAGGGTGCGTCGCGCGTCCTCGATGGTCATGCCCATTACGTCGGGCACATCGACAGGAGTGTCACCCAGGCCCCGGCTGTACCAAATGTCCACCACAGACCCTTTGGGCAGTACGTCTCCGGCATCGGGCTCCTGCCGGGTGATCGTGTTGGCATAGGGCGATGGAATGGTATCCGGCTGCGCCTCGTCCACACGTAAGCCACGACCCAGCAGTTGGTTGATGGCTTCGCGTACAGGGAGGTTGACTACGTTGGGCATCCGCACTTCGGGCACTTCGCCACTGTTGATGGTGATGTACACGCTACGTCCAGGCTTCACCATCGCATTCGGTGCCGGAAGTTGATCCACCACCACATCGCGGTCCTGATTGGGGTTGAACCGTTGTTCTTTGGTCCGGACCTCGAGGTTCTGGGCTTCCAGCCGAAGCCGCGCCTCGTCCTCTGTCATGCTGACCACATCCGGCACCGTGACGGAGGCGCCGTGCCGGGTTACGCCTGGCATCAGGGCTTTGTCGAAGAGCAGGTAGACCAACAGGACAACCATGACGAGCGTAGCCAGGCCTCCCCAGACGTACGGATTGAGTGCGAGAGCCTTGATGTACCGCAGAAACCGCAGTGTACGATCCTTCATGGGGTAGAGCGTTTGAACCTGCTGCCTGTTTGGACGAGTCGCAAGGTCTAACAGGGTTATATGCTGAACGATCCTTTGCCTTAGCTTCACGAAATAAGTTGGGCACCACTGAAACCAGGGATATGGGATGGGGTAGGAGCGCGCCCTGTCTGAACACCGCAAGGTATCCAGGCAGTTGTTCTTACAACGCTGATGTTAGCCTTGCAGGGCATGCGGAAACTTTGACGTATGCTCTGAATGCTGCCATCGCGCCTCGGCTACCGAGATATGAGGACACCTGTTCTTTGATGCGTCAGATGCTGTATGCTACCCCTGCTGATCGCTGTGTGAAGCCCCTGCGTGGGCTCCATGAAGCATGAGCGAAAGCAGCCAAGTGGGTTTGGAGTAACAAGCATCGGGACTGTATCATAGGCGCCGCTCCAAAAGCAACCTCGATAAGAGGTGGCCGGAAGGGCAGGCTTTCTTGAAGAGAGCGTCAAACGTCAAACACCGCTTGACAATCGACATTTGAAAGCCGTACATTAGCAGTCCGCGCCAAAAATTATCGCAGCTCAATAGAGTATGCAAAAGTTAAGGCGCAGCTGGCTCGAATGCGAGCCTGTTCTTTGATGAGATTGGAAGCATAGCGAGTCCTGTCGATTCTCGCAGAGTCCCTTCGGGGGCATCATAGCGAGCGACAAATTAACGACAAAAGTTCAAGCCATTACATTAAACTCTTTTACTACGGAGAGTTTGATCCTGGCTCAGGACGAACGCTGGCGGCGGGCTTTACACATGCAAGTCGAACGAGAAGCCAGGGGCTTGCCCCTGGTGGAAAGTGGCGCACGGGTGCGTAACGCGTAGGCAACCTGCCCTTGAGTGGGGAATAACTTCGGGAAACCGGAGCTAATACCGCATGAAGTCATCGGATCGCATGGTCTGATGATGAAAACTCTGGTGCTCAAGGATGGGCCTGCGTTAGATTAGCTAGTAGGTAAGGTAACGGCTTACCTAGGCAACGATCTATAGCTGGTCTGAGAGGATGATCAGCCACACTGGAACTGAGACACGGTCCAGACTCCTACGGGAGGCAGCAGTGAGGAATATTGGGCAATGGAGGAAACTCTGACCCAGCCACGCCGCGTGAAGGAAGACACCCCTACGGGGCGTAAACTTCTTTTGTACGAGAAGAATTCCCTGGTTTCCAGGGCGCGACGGTATCGTACGAATAAGCACCGGCTAACTCCGTGCCAGCAGCCGCGGTAATACGGAGGGTGCAAGCGTTGTCCGGATTTATTGGGTTTAAAGGGTACGTAGGCGGCTTGATAAGTCAGTGGTGAAAGTTCACAGCTTAACTGTGAAAGTGCCATTGATACTGTTGAGCTTGAGTATTGTAGAGGTGGGCGGAATTCCGCATGTAGCGGTGAAATGCATAGATATGCGGAGGAACTCCAACTGCGAAG
>JBCCMF010000104.1:0-13065 GCA_039026435.1 Bacteroidota bacterium | reverse complement strand
CCCACATCTCGCTCGACTTTTACACCCGCTCACCTGACGCGATGCGCGAGCGTGCGGACGCCTTCTACGCGCTGATGAACCGCCGCCGTTCGGTCCGCTTCTTCAGCGATCAGCCCGTGCCGCAGCACCTGATTGAGCAAGCCATCCGCACGGCAGGGACGGCCCCCAGCGGCGCCCACCGCGAGCCGTGGCGCTTCGTCGCCGTCAGCGATCCTGCCCTCAAGCGCGAGATCCGCATCGCCGCCGAGAAGGAGGAGTACGAGAGCTACCACGGCCGTATGAACCAGGAGTGGCTCGATGCGCTAGCACCCATCGGCACCGACTGGCACAAGCCGTTCCTCGAAACCGTGCCGTGGATCGTGGTCTGCTTCGCCGAGCTCTACGGGCTGGACGAGGAGGGCGGCCGCATCAAGAACTACTACGTGCAGGAGAGCTGCGGCCTGGCCTGTGGGCTCTTCATCGCCGCGCTGCACAACATGGGCCTGGCCACGCTGACGCATACCCCCAGCCCCATGAAATTTCTCGGGCAGATCCTGGGGCGCCCCAAGAACGAAAAGCCGTTCATCCTCTTTCCGGTCGGCTACCCCACGGAGGATGCCACCGTGCCCGACCTGCACCGCAAGCCTCTAGATGAACTGGTCCAGTGGGATCGCGGCTGAGGTCTAGCGGGGCTGGCGCGCAGAACTCAGCGATGTCGAAGGCTGGCGGCTCTCGATGCTGCGGTCGGCGGCTTTCTGCGCGAGCACAGGGGGAGCGGCAGGGCGCCGGGCCAGGTCGGCCAGGACGTCGCTGAGCAATTCGCCGATATGAAACGTACCCGTCATGAGCGTGCGATGGCAAGGTGGCAGTGCATGACGGGAAAGCTATGACCTGGGGGTGACATCATCGTGTCATAGGCGAGTCTTCACGTACGGTCGAATTTGATCGGGAGGCCGTCCTTCGGGGAAACAAAGCCTCGCGCGGGTTCTAAAATGAACCTGTGATGAAGCGGCCACTTGTGATCATAGGATTGCTCATGCCGATGGCGGCAGCGGCGCAGGACCCCGGGTGTTTTGCGCTGACGGGCACCATCCGCGATGCCGAGACCCAGGTGCCCTTGCCCAGCGCACACGTATTCATCGCGGCCTCGACCCTGGGCACGGCCACCGATGCCGACGGCGCGTACGCGTTCTCGTGCGTGCCCCAGGGTGCGCACAAGCTCATTGCCACGATGCTCGGGTTTGAGCAAGGGGTGGTCGAGTTTGACCACCGCTCCGCCGAAGATCGGCAGGTTGACCTCGTACTGACCCCTACCGTCATCGAGATGGACGGTGCCGTGGTGACCGCGCAGCCAGCCGAGCGCGGCCGCAAGTGGCGCAAGCGGCTCAACAAGTTCGTGGACACGTTCGTGGGCGAGACGCCGGGCGCCGACAGGGCCTCAATCGAAAACACAGAGGTGCTGGACTTCAAGGTGAACTGGCTGGGCGCCTTCCGAGCGACCGCCGCCGCGCCGCTGATCGTCCGCAATGAGCATCTGGGCTACCAACTGGAGTACCACATGAAGGAGTTCTCCATCGAAGGGCCCACCATTCGCTACGATGGCGATCCGTTCTACGAGCACCTGGCCCCGGCATCGGCCGAGCAGGAGCAAGAGTGGGTGGCCAACCGCAGGCAGGCCTTCCACGGCTCCTTCCGGCACTTCCTGCTGGCGGCGATGGCAGGCCGTGCCGAGGCGGAGGGCTTCCAGCTGTTCTATCGCCCCGACCTCCGCAGCAGCGCCGCGCAGCACATCCGCTTCCCCGCCCGCACCGCCGATCTCCTTACGCCCAGCGACACGCTCTCGGGCGGCATGGTGCTCGACTTCGACGGCTACGTTGAGGTGGTGTACACGCGCGAAGAAGAGAACCGCGCCTTCCGGCTGTGGCAGCGCAAGTGGCCGCTCACGGCGTACGAGAACCAGCGCTCCTTGATGAAGCTCACGAAAGGCGCCACCGTGGTGGATCACAACGGCGAGGTCCTCGACCCGTATGGCGTGACGCTCTACGGCTACTGGGCGTTTGAGCGCATCGCCGAGGACCTGCCCAAAGAGTATCGCCCGCCCGACTTCTTAGCGCGCCTTCAGCAGGAGCCGTAGCAAAGGCATTGCTTCAAGCCCGCCGGATTCGGCGCAGTAGGGGCCAGTTGGCGAGGCCGAAGCACACGCCGAGGCCTGCAGCTACAAGGGCGCCATCGGGCCAAGCAGGCAGCGCGCGCAGCCACAGGCCAGCGGCGAAGAGGTAGCCACACAGGTTCAGGGCCACGACTCCCCAAACCCGGTGTGGCCGGTCTGCTGTACGCGTCGCTGCGGGCTCTCCTGCCGCCGGCGCGGCACGCATGAAGCGCTCGGAACAAGCCGACACGTGTGCCGCCATTACCGGAGGCCACTCGGGGCGCTCGGCATGGGGCAGGTTGTAGAGCAGCAACAACGGCACCCGAATGATTCGTGCCGCCGTGTGGGCGATGAGTTCAGCCGCCTGATCTCCCTGCAAGCAGGGGTTGATGACATCGCCGGGCGTGTAGCGTGCACGAATAAGGCGCCGCGTGGCACAGCAGAGGTGCACCTGCCCGCGCTCCACCAGCAGAAGGTCGGTGTGCGCGGCAGGCAAAAGGTCGATGCGCTCTCCTGCGCCGAAGCGTGCCGTGTAGTGGCGCCGATGCCGCGTGAGCGCGGCGGGCAGCCATGCGGGCAGTGAGCGGTCAGGAGCAGGCGAGGCGTAGAGCACGTTGGACATAGGGCGCAGGGTGGCGTGAGCGTCCAGTGGGAGATGCTTCTAGTATCGTGGGTGAGCGGTATGCCCCTCAAGCGCGACCGCCCCGAATGACCGATACAGTGGCCGATTTGTCCGGTTTGCGCCAGGGTGGCCGGAATGGAAGGCCGGGATCGAGAGCGATGTAGAGGCCAAGGACAGGCTATCCGCGATCAACCACGGGCGCTACGCCGAAAGCCTCTTCGTACAGACGGGCAAAGTGCGTCACGTTGGTGAACCCGATGGCTTCGGTGGCCTCGGTGAGGGTGTGCACCTTGCCCTGGGTGAGCAGATGGTAGGCCTGACGCATTTTGCAGTGCCGGATGAAGGCGAGCGGCGTGTACCCCGTCACCGCCTTGAGCTTGCGCCGCAGATGCCGCGGGCTGACGAACACGGCAGCGGCCAGCGCCTCAGCGCCGAAGGCGGGTGTGGCCAAGTGATGGTGCACCGCTTGCTCCACACGATCCAGAAACGCCTGCTCGTCGGGGGTGAGGTCAGATGCGGATGGGGTGGCTCAGCGGCCTGCAGCGATCAGCGTCGTACTGCCGTAGCGCCGCCTCAGCTGCTGCCGGAGCGCCAGCAGGCCGTCGATGCGGGCGCGTAGGGCAGTGAGCGTGAACGGCTTGGCCATGTAGGCATCGGCGCGGAGCGACCACGCGTCGATGCGGTCTTGCGCGGCGTCGCGGGCGGTGAGCAGGATGACGGGCGTGGCGCAGAGGACTTCGTCATCGCGCAGGGCTTCGAGCAGCTTCAGGCCGTCCATCTGTGGCATCATCAGGTCCGTCAGCACCAGGTCGGGTGGCGACGTGTGGGCCAGCGCGAGCGCTTCCTGCCCGTCGGCGGCGGTGAGGACGTGGTAGTGGGGCGCCAAGCTGTCGGCGAGGTAGGCGCGCAGGTCGGCGTGGTCTTCTACCACCAGCACCGTAGCCTTGGGCGGCGCCGTGGGCGGTATGGCTGCTACAGATGCTGCCACCTGGACGGGTGCCATGTGCGGCACCTCGGGGGCAATGGCGCCGTCGCCTTGCACGTCCAGGCCGTGCCCTGCGGGCAGCGCGAGCGTGAAGCATGTGCCTTCGCCCAACGTGCTCGTCACCGTCAGGCTGCCGCCGTGGGCGGTGGCGATCTCTTTGGCCAGCGCCAGCCCGATGCCCGTGCCGCCCGCGTACTGCTGGCTGCCGTTGCTGGCTTGGTAGAACAGATCGAACAGGTGCGGCAGGTCCTCGGCAGGGATGCCCAGGCCCGTGTCGATCACCTCAACCTGCACCATCTCGGCGGTGGACGGCATCGCGCGGAGTGTGATGCGTCCGCCCGCCTCGGTGAACTTGATGGCGTTGGAGAGCAGGTTGTTCAAGACCCGCTCCAGCTTGCCTGCATCGGCGTAGACGGGCAGTGCGTCATCGGCTGTGTCCACTGTGACGTCGAGCATGCGGCTGGCCGCCAGCGATGCGAAGCTCGCCGCTGCCTGCCGCACGAGCGCGCGGAGATCGACGGGCGCGCGCTGGAGCTGCAGCCCCTCGGCATCCAGCCGGGAGAGCTCGAGCAGCTCGTCGATCAAGCCCTTGAGTTGCCCGATGCTGCGTTGCGTGATCCCGAGATGGTCTTTCATCAACGCCGAGAGCGGTCCGTAGTCGCCAGCGAGAGCGCGCTCGACGGGGCCTTGGATCAGCGTGAGCGGAGTCTTGAACTCGTGGCTGATGTGGGCAAAGAAGCGCGACTTCTGGGCATCGAGCCGCCGGAGTTGATCCGCTTGTTCGGCGATCTGCGCCGTCTGTGTGGCCAGCGTAGTGTTTTGCGTCTCGAGCGCGGCGTTCTGCGCCTCCACCTGGGCGGTGCGGGCCTCCACCTCGGCCTCCAGCCGCGCCGCACGCCGGTGCAGGTGGTCGGTGCGCCACTGGACGAGGCCCAGGACGCCAGCGGCGCCCGCCAGCAGGTACGCCAACCACGCCCAGCCCGTGCGGTACCACGGCGGCTGGATGCGGAACGCCCACGTTTGCGCGGCCGTGGATTGCAAGTTGCCATCGCGCACACGCGCATGGAAGACATAGTCGCCTTCGGGCAGGTTGGTGTACTCCTTCGTCGCCTCGGCGCCCCACGCCGACCAATCCTCGTCGTACCCCTCCAGCCAGACTTGGTACTGCGCCCGGTCGGGCACGGTGAGTAGCGGAGCGGCTAACTCGAGGCGCACGTCGTTCTCGGTGTACGGTAGCGTTACGTTAGGGAGTGCGCCAAAGCCGCCGTACAGCACCGAGTCGGAGTGGGTGGCGCGGATGTGGCTGAGCAAGGGCGGGTGCAGCGCTGCGGCGCCGCGCGCCAGCTTGGCGTCGTACCGGACGAGGCCGCCCGTGCCTCCGATCCACCCCACGCTGGGCGTTTCCAGGTGCATCCGCGTGGGATACGTGAGCGCGGTGCTTTCGAGCGCGCGCCATCGGAAGCGCCCATCAGGCGCGCGTTGCTGAACCGAGAGGCGCCCCTCCAGCTGTATCCACACGGTGTCGGGGTGGAGCGCTTGGAGCTGGGCCAAGGCCAGCGTGCTATATCCCGGAGGGAGTACGTAGGCGAGCGAGGTGTCGGGGGAGAAGGGCGGATCTTGCGTGGGGTCGTAGCGAAAGACGCCTTCCCACGATCCGAAGCCCAGCTCGCCATCGATCAAGCTGGGGAAGCTCTCGCCATACGGCACGCCTTCGGCCTCGCGGAAGACCTCCAGCTGTGGTGGTTCGTCGTAGCCTTTGGGCCATGTGATACGCCGGATGCCGCCGTAGAACAAGCCCGCCCATACGGCGCCGCTCGCGTCCTGGTACAAGGCGCCCGCCTCCCCGTCCCAGGGCGCCACATCGGGCAGCATGGTCCAGCGGCCGTCTCGATAGCGTAGCGTCGCCAGCCCGTCGATCATGCCAGCAAACACCACGGTCGAGTCGTCCCGGGCAGGGATGAAGGTTGTGGCGCCCTGCTCGCTGACTTCGGTGAGTTGGCCTTCGTGCATATGCCAGATGGCCTCGCCGCCCAGCAGTATCCCAAACGACGTGCTGATCAGGGTGTAGGCCCCTTGCGCCACGCCGGGCGCGGGTGCGAAGCGGGCGGGGCGAGTGCGGGTGGCGGGTTGCAGTTGCAGCAGCACATCGGGTGAGGCGGCGAACAGCTCGCCGTTGTGGCGCGCCACCTCAAACACGGTGTACGATACCCCTTCCGCGCTGCCGAAATTCGTGGCAGGCGATAGCAGATCGACCTGCATGAACCCGTCGTCCAGCGCCAGCCACAGCCGCCCGTGCGGGTCGCTGGTCATGGTGATCAGGGGCATCGACAGCGTCTCGCCTACGCGGTAGGTGCGCAGCCACTCGCCATCTTGGTTGAGGATGAGCACCTCGTCGTAGGCCAGCATGAGGACCACCATGTCGCCGACACGCGTGGCTTCAAGGAGAAAGGCATCGTCGGCGCGCAGGCGGGCGTCGGCATCGGTGCGGAAGGGGGTGAGCGCGCCATCGACGTAGTGGAACAGCCCCTGTTCTGTGCTGGCCACGAGGGTGCGTCCGTCGCCGAGCGGAAGCATCGCCGAGACGCGGAGCGCGTTGGGGAACGCATCGAGCGGCACCAGCGCGTCGTCCACCAACTGGCGGAGCCCGTGCCCCGTGGATTCCACGTACAGCGCGCCGTCCACGTGGTACAGGTCCTGAAATCCGCCGTCGGCGGCGAGTATCGTCATGGTCTCGGCGTGCCACCGCATCAGGTGCTCATCGGTGAGCACATAGACCCCGGTGTCGTGGATGGCAATGCGGTTGACGTCGTAGAACTGCCGCGCCGAGTCGGGCAGGAGGTGGACGTACGAGGTGAAGGTGAGTTGGCCGCGGGCATCAGGCGCAAAGTAGCCGATCTCGTCGTGCCCGCCCGCCCAGATGCGGTCGCCGGCGAGCGCATCTGGGCGCGGATCATGCTCGGGTTGGGCAACCGGTAGAGGCGCCACGAGGCCCCGTCGAAGTGGAGCATGCCGTTGCTGTTGCCCGCGTATACATGACCCAGGCTGTCACTCAGGATGATCCAGTTCTGCGGATGCGCCTCGTAATCGGTGGAGGTGAATATGCGGGACGGGAACGTCCCCAGCTCGCGGAAGTCGGCTGCGCTGTACTGCGCTTGGAGGGGCAGCACGCAGGCGAAAGCCAGCAGCGACAGGGCGAGGGTGCGCATGGGTGGGAGAGGGGATGCACGGAGACCCAACGTACGTGTTTTCTGCTGTCTTCTGCAACTGCGACCCTCCGGCGCGCGGCGGTATCAGGCCCAACGTCCGGTGCTGCCTGCGGGGCAGGCTGCCGCTACACGGCACCTTCTGCAAGGTGTGCGAGGGCGGCATCAAGCAGGGTGTCGGTACCGCGCTGGATCAAGTCGGTGATCCTAGACTGGAGGACGATATCAGGCTGGATGCCGCGCCCGTCGTACAAGGTGCCGTCGCGCTGGAAGGACGCCATCGTGGCCATGCGCACCATGAGCGGAACGGGCTCCAGCGTGTAGGTGCGCGAGCGCGCACTGCCGCCCCCGCTGGGTTGCCCCATCAACGTTACATCCCGCCAGCCCTTGAACGCGCTCAGAAAGATGTCGGTAGCGCTGAAGCACTTCTCGTCCATCAGGATGACCACGGGAGCGGTGTACGTGTAGGCATGCGGCGCCGTGTCGTGGCTCAAGACCAGGTAATGCCAGGCGCTGAAGTCGGCTTGCGGCGGCATCCATTCGGGCTGGAAGGCCTGGGCAAAGGCCTCGATGGCGGCACGCTCATCTGCGCTCCACGCTTTGCTGGTAGCACGGTGCATGTAGCGGTTCTGCAGGTGGTCGTCGTCGAGGTCGTCGCTCAGGCGGTACTGCGCGGCGTTGGCCACATGCGGCGGGTCGGTGTCTGCCATGAAGTACGGAAACAGGGCGCGTAGCGCATCACGCGAGCCGCCTGTGTTGCCCCGCACGTCGATGATGAGCCCATCGGTTTGCTCGAACTGCGGCATCCAGGTCTCCACGTTCTCGACGGCGTCCTCGTTCATCTGCTCCAGACGGAGGTAGCCGATGTTGCCGTCGAGCACCTGGCTTTCGCGCTGTGGAAAACGCACGGCGCGCTGCTCATTGGGCTGCACGGGCATCGCCAGCGTGCGTCGCGACGCTCCCGAGAGGGCGGCAAGGGTGACGGCCAGGCTGTCAGCGAGGGGCAGGCCGAGCACCGTGCGCAGGTGGTTGACGCGCCGCAGGTGGCGGAGGGCGCCGTAGGCTTGGTACTGCGGCGAACCTTGCACCACCCATGCGCTCGCTGCTTCCAGCCAACCGCCTATCGGCACACCGTCCAACGCGACCACGTACGGATGGTCTGGGTGGATGAACGCAGAGCGGTCTGGGCGGAAAGCAGCGTATCCGCCTTGCACGGCATCGATGGCGAAGGGAAGCGCACCGGGAGGGTAGGCGAATCCGCTCACGCCAGCGTGCCCGTCGATGAAGCGCGCCATCACCTGCTGCACCGCTAGGCCAAGCGCATTGCCAGTGGTCTGCGCTCCGATGCTTGCCCGCAGGCTGTCAAGCGCCGCTGCATAGTCAACGTTGTTGGCATGGGCGTACGCGAACGTTTCGTCGAGGTAGGTCTGGTAGGTGTTGAGTGTGGCGATGGCCAAGCTGCGCGGCACCGGGTTGCTCATCGCGGCCAGCAGCCGTGCATCCTCCTCGGCCCGGCGTCCTGCACGGACCTGCACTCGGTTCTCGACGGTGAGTGGAAGGTCGTGCATCGTCAGTGTCTCAGCAGAGGCGAGGTCAATGGCCTCCACGTCCACGGCATCGCTCGGCCACCACCCCATGCGCAGCAGCACCATCGGCAGGTCTTCGTCGATGCGTTTCTGCCAGTCCTCGCCGTAGCGGCGTTGGCTGCTCGTGATCACGTCACCCGTCGTATGTCCGGCGATGCCTGCAAGCTGGTACCACACATCGCCGATGCGCACATGCAGCGCGGTGGAGTCCTCCGGCCACCGTGTGGCTTCGAAAGGAGAGCGCTCGTAGAACGCCTCGTCAAACAGCCCTAGGTGTTGCGCCCACCATCCGGCCACAGCCGCCAAAAGCACAAGCAGACCGAGGACGCCGAGGAGCCATTTCATGAGGACGATGGGGGAGCTTGGAGGATGTAGCAGACTCATCCTGTTACGCGTTCGTCACCTATTGTTACACCAAGCTGAGGAGCCCCAGCGCTCGGAAGGGCCGCGCTGCCCCGCTGGAAGGGAATAAAGCAGGGCTGAGCCGGGGGTAGCCCAAAAAGTTGATGCTGCAACGGGTGCATCTTGTCATTTTTCTTCGTTTCCTATGGGGGAAGCCACCAACGCAAATCCCACCGTACAGGTTATGGCTGTCTCTACATCGCTTCCCATCACGGAACTGCTCCACGACGCGCGGGAAGGGCAACCCGAGGCCATCGACGCTATTTTCCCGCTGGTGTACGAGCAGCTGCGCCTCATTGCGCACCGGCAGATGCAGGGCGAACGGTTCGACCACACGCTCTCCACGACCGGGCTCGTCCACGAGGCGTACCTGAAGTTTGCCGATCTCAACGCCGTGGACTGGCAAGACCGGGCGCACTTCTTTGCGCTGGCGGCCCGCGCCATGCGCCAGATTCTGATTGACCACGCCCGTACGCGCAACGCGCAGAAACGGCAGGGGCAACACCCGCACGTGCCGCTGGATACCGCCGTCGTCATGGCCGAGCGCCGCGCCGATGAACTGCTGGCCCTGGACGAGGCGCTGGCCGAGCTGGAGAGCTGGAATCCGCGCATGGCACAGGTGGTCGAGTGCCGCTTCTTTGGCGGATACACGCAGGACGAGACGGCGCGCATCCTGGGCGTGACCGACCGTACGGTGCGGCGCGAGTGGACCCGCGCCAAGGTCTATCTCTACCGCGCCATGCACCCCGATGCCACCTCCGGCGATGTCTAAATCGCGTGCCGCTCAGGTCGATGCCCTCTTCGAGGCCGCGCTCGACCTCCCCGAAGCCGAGCGCGCCGCCTACCTCGACGCGCATGCTCCCGATGCCGGGCTCCGCGAAGAGGTCGCGACGCTGCTGCGCCTGCATGCCGCCGCCGACGTGTTTATCGACGAGGCCCAGGCCGACGTTGTGATGCCGTTTCTGGCCGAGGTGAAGCCACGCTTGGCGCCTGTGCAGTCGGGCGATCGGATCGGGCCGTACCAGCTCACTGAGCGGCTGGGAGAGGGCGGCATGGGGCTCGTCTACCGCGCCCAACGCGTGGATGGGCAGTTTGAGCAGCAGGTCGCCATCAAGTTCATGCAGCGCGGGCTGGCCTCCGAGATGGCGATACGTCGGTTTCAGCACGAACAGCAGGTGCTGGCGCGCCTCAACCACCCCAACATCGCCCGGCTCTACGACGGCGGCGTGACGCCTGCAGGCGTGCCGTTCCTGGTGATGGAGTACGTGCAGGGCGAGCCCATCGACACCTACTGCGATGGGCGCCAGCTGCGGCTAGACCAACGGCTCACGCTCTTTCTGCAGGTGGCCGAGGCCGTCCAGTACGCGCACCGCAACCTGATCGTCCACCGCGACCTGAAGCCGGGCAACATCCTCGTCACGCCCGATGGCACGCCGAAGCTGCTCGACTTTGGCATCGCCAAGCTGCTCAGCGACGAGGGGGGGCCGCACCTGGCCCCGCTGACGCGCACGGGCTTCCGCGTGATGACGCCTGAGTACGCCTCGCCCGAGCAGATCCTGGGGGACACCATCACGACCACCAGCGATGTGTACCAGCTGGGCGTGCTCCTCTACGAATTGCTGACCGGGCGCCGCCCGTACCGCATCGACAGCCGGGTGCGCCACGAGATTGAGCAGGTGGTGCTCAACGCCGCGCCCACGCGCCCCAGCACGGCCCTCGTCAAAGTCGCTGACGCCGAGGCTTCTACGGCCATCACGCAGGCGCGGCGCCTCCGGCCCGACCAGCTGCGCCGCCGCCTCGCGGGCGACCTCGACATGATCGTGCTGATGGCGCTGCGCAAAGAGCCCGAGCGCAGGTACGCCTCGGTCGATGCGCTGGCCGAAGACCTGCAGCGCCACCTGGATGGGCTGCCCGTCCAAGCGCGCCCCGACACGTTCGGCTACCGCGCCACCCGGTTCGTGCGCCGGCACCGCCCTGAACTGGGGGCGGCGCTCGTGCTCGTGCTGCTCGTCATCGGGTATGCCGCCACGGTCACGGTGCAGTCGGCGCGCATTGCCGCCGAGCGCGACCAGGCCGATGCCGTGACGGAGTTCCTCATCCACCTCTTCGAAGGCACCGACCCCACCCTCACCAATGGCGACACGCTCACTGCGCTCGCGCTCCTGCAAACGGGCACCGACCGCCTCGACCAACTGGCAGGACAGCCCGCCACGCGCGCGCGTCTGGACGAAGCCCTCGCCCGCATCTACATGCACATGGGTCGCTTCAACGAGGCCGACTCGCTCATCCAGGCCGCGCTGGCGTACTACGGCGCAGCTGGTAGCCCCGATGCCGACCTGGCCCGCAGCCTCCAGTACGCCGCCGATGTGCATACCTGGCTCGGCCGCTACGACAGCGCCCGCGTGGACTACGAGCGCTCCCTCGCCCTTCGGCAATCGCTCCCGCCAGCCCATCCCGATGTGCTGGCCACACGCCAGGGCCTCTCAACAGCCATCATGCGCCTTGGCGACTATCCGGCGGCGCTGGAGCTGCGCTTAGAGCTGGACGCGCTCCTTAAAGCAGCGTATGGCCCCGACGCCTTTGCCACGGCGCGCAATCAGGGCGAGTTAGCCACGGTGTATGAGTACATGGGCGACTACGCGACATCGGACTCGCTTCACGTGCAGAGTCTGCGCGTCCTCCGGGATAGTTTAGGCCTGGAGCACCCGATGGTAGTCATGAACACCCGAGACCGCGCTCGCACGCTGATGCACCAGGGGCGTTTTGCTGAAGCCATTCCACTGCTTGAATACGTGGCTCGCCTGAACGAGCAGCACTACGGCACTCAGCACCCCACCGTCCCAAACACGTTCGGCGACTTGGCCGAGGCGCTGATGGGCGTAGGGCGCCATGCTGAGGCAGAGCCCTATGCACGCCGTTCGGTTGAGCTGATGCGCGAACTGTACGGCGACCACCAGTACATTGGCAGCAACTTGATCGGGCTAGGCCTGGCTGTAGCGGGGCAAGATCGTCATGCTGAGGCTGAGGCGTACTTCCGCGACGCCGTGGCTACGTATCGCCGCACCCTGCCGTCCGGTCATGCCTTCCTCGGTACGGGGTACTCGCATATGGCGCGCAATCTTCACAACCAAGGCCGCCTGGATAGCGCCATCGTCTACAACCGCCTCGCCCTCGATGTGTACGCCAACCAATACGGCGCAGCGCACCCGTACTACTACATCGTCGGGCTGCGCCTAGCCGACCTGCTGCGCGACAACAGCGCTTGGGAGGAGGCGACTGCGTGGTACATCCGCCTGCACACCCTACGCCGTGCCCAATACGCCGACACGACCGCTGCCCTCGTCGCCCTCCGCGCCGACATTGCCGATCTATATCAGCGTCGTGGCTTACCCGATAGCGCCGCCGTCTACACCCAGTGGCTGGCCGATGCGTGAGCCTTTGGCACGGCCCGAGCGCGTGGTGCGCTAATTTTTGACGAGATAGACAACAGGTTCTGTTTCCAAAACCCGCATCGCCTACTTTTGTCGTCCCTTCGCACATCCATTCTGATTTATTGCTGCTATGAAGTTCTTCATCGACACCGCCGACCTCGACGAAATCCAAGAAGCCGCCGATATGGGCGTGCTCGATGGGGTGACCACCAACCCCTCGCTCATGAAGAAGGCGGGCAACGTCGATTTCCACGAGCACATCTTCAAGATCTGCGAGATCGTAGACGGCGACGTGTCGGCCGAGGTGGTGGCTACGGACTATGAAGGCATCGTCAGCGAAGGGCACGAGCTGGCCAAGATCCACGACAACGTGGTCGTGAAGGTGCCGCTCATCCTCGACGGCATCAAAGCCATCAAGACGTTCTCCGACGAAGGCATCCGCACCAACTGCACGCTGTGCTTCTCGCCCACGCAGGCGCTCATCGCCGCCAAGGCTGGCGCCACGTACATCAGCCCCTTCATCGGTCGCCTGGATGACGTCTCGACCAACGGGATGGAGCTGATCGAGCAGATCGTGACGATCTACCAGAACTACGGCCTGCAGACCGAGGTGCTCGCCGCCTCCATCCGCCACCCGATGCACGTGGTCGAGTCTGCGCTCGTGGGCGCCGACGTGGCTACCATGCCGCTCAAGGTCATCAAGTCGCT
>JBCCMF010000103.1:0-13087 GCA_039026435.1 Bacteroidota bacterium | reverse complement strand
GAGCACCGCCGTGCCTACAGTGCCAAGACGGTCCGCCAGCCCAGTGCTGCCAATGGACGCTACATATAGACCGACGCCGTTCTCACTTCATTAGTCGCTGCTGTTCATGCGTTTTCGCTTACTCCTTCTCGCCACGCTCGCGGGTGCCGTGGCCTGTACGCCCAATGACAATCCGGGCGTCGATTACTACGCTGTCGCCGAAAAACCCAAGGACAACCGCTTCTCAAAAGTGGTGCTGGATCAAGGGCTGTACGAACCGATGGAACTGGATTTTCTGGACGACAACCGCATCATCTTCGTGCAGCGGCGCGGCCAGGTGCTCATCCACGACATCGCCGCGGGGACGACCGAGGAGATCTACACCTTCGATGTCTACAACGAGCAGGAAGACGGCCTGATGGGCGTGGCCGTCGATCCGAACTACGCCGAGACCAACTGGGTCTACATGATCTACTCGCCGCCCGGCCCCGAGGCCAAGCAAAACGTCTCGCGCTTCACGCTCACAGGCAACACGCTGGACCGCGCCTCCGAGAAGGTCTTGATCGAGATCCCGACGCAGCGCGACGAGTGCTGCCACTCGGGCGGCTCGCTCGAGTTCGACGCGCAGGGCAACCTCTACATCTCCGTGGGCGATGACACCAACCCGTTCGACTCCGACGGCTTCAGCCCCACCGACGAGCGCCCCGGCCGCAGCCCGTGGGATGCCCAGAAGTCGTCGTCCAACCTCAACGACCTGCGCGGCGGCATCCTCCGCATCACGCCGCAGCCCGATGGCACGTACACCATCCCCGAAGGCAACCTCACCCCCGCCGACGGCTCCGCCGGGCGCCCCGAGCTGTACGTGAAAGGCACGCGCAACCCGTTCCGCATCGCCATCGACAAGCGCACGGGCTACCTCTACTGGGGCGACGTAGGCCCCGACGCGGGCGAAGACCTCGCCGACCGTGGACCGCGCGGGCACGACGAGGTCAACCAGGCACGCGCCGCGGGTTTCTTCGGATGGCCCTACTTCGTGGGCAACAACAAAGCCTACCACGACTTCGACTTCGCCTCGCGGGAGTCCGGCCCCGAGCAGAACCCGGCGGCGCCCGTCAACGATTCGCCCAACAACACCGGGCCGCGCGAGCTGCCCCCGGCGCAGCCCGCGTACATCTACTACCCCTACGCCCAGTCGCCCGACTTCGACTTGGTGGGCGAGGGTGGCCGCAACGCGATGGCGGGGCCGGTCTACTACTTCGACGACTACGGCATGGCTGAGGACAAGCTGCCGCGCTACTACGACGGCAAGTTCTTCTCCTACGACTGGATGCGCGGCTGGATCATGGCCGTCACGATGGACGAGCAGGGCGACATGGTCCGCATGGAGCGCTTCATGCCCGACGCCACGTTCAACAACCCGATGGACATCGTCTTCGACCGCAACGGCGTGATGTACCTGCTGGAGTACGGCACGGGCTGGTTCTCTGAGAACGACGACGCCCGCCTCGTGCGCATCGACTTCAACCCCGGCAACCGCGCCCCCGAAGCCATCATCGCCACCAACACTACGGTTGGTGCTGCGCCGCTGACCGTCGCCTTCGACGCCGCCGACTCCACCGACCCCGATGCCGACGACCTCCGCTACCGCTGGAGCTTCGCCGATGGCAGCGTGGCCGAGGGCGCCGCCGTGGAGCACACCTTTGCCGAGGCGGGTGTGCAGCGCGCCACGCTCACCGTCAGCGACGGGCGCGGCGAGGAGAGCACCTCGTTCGTCGATATCCTCGTGGGCAACGCCATGCCCGACGTCACCATCGATCTCGTGGGCAACCGCACGTTCTACTGGGACGACCGCCCGCTGACGTACCAGGTCCACCTCACCGATGCCGAGGACGGCTCGCTCGCCGACGGCACCATCGCCGAAGACGGCGTCACGTTCACGCTCGACTACCTGGCCGAGGGCTTCGACCTGGCGGGTGTGGTGCAGGGCCACGAAGCGCTGGCCGTGGCCTCGCAAGCGGCGATGGGCGAGCAGGTGATGAGCGGCGAGACGTGCAGCGCGTGCCACAACGTCGCCGAGGCGTCCATCGGCCCCTCGTACCTGGCCATCTCGGACCGCTACAAGGAGGAAGACGGCGCCATCGAGCAACTGGCCACGAAGGTGATTCAAGGCGGCGGCGGCGTGTGGGGCGAGCACGCGATGGCCGCGCACCCACACCTCAGCCCGGCCGAGGCCGAGAGCATGATCCACTACATCTTCTCGCTCGATGAGCCCGAGCAGCCTGCCGCCCGCCGTCCGCTCCAGGGCACCTACGCCGCCCGCGACCACATCGGGGGCACAGGCACGGGGCAGTACATCCTCACGGCGTCGTACGAAGACCAGGGCGGCGAGGCCGTCGGTCCGCTCAAGGCGCAGGCGAGCGTCGTGCTGCGCAACCCCAAGGTGCAAGCTGAGCAGGCGCGCCTCGATAGCGCCTCCGTGCTCGAGCTAGAGCCGGGCACCATCGGCAACGCCGAGGAACTGTCGCTGGTGGTGGGCACGCCGGGTGGCACGGCCACCTATCCGAACATCGACCTCACGGGCCTCAAGAGCGTCACGCTCCACACGATGTCGAACCCCGAGCAGACGCAGGGCGGCACGCTGGAGCTGCGCAAGGGCAGCGCCGACGGCGACGTGCTCGGTCGCGTCACCATCGCCGCCGACGCCGTCGGGATGGCCTACCACACCATCGACCTCGCCGGGCATTCGGGCGTCACCGACCTCACGCTCGTCTTCACCGACGCCGAGGGCCAGCAGCCCGTCGCCGCCGTCGATTACATGGTGTTCGCCCCGGCACGCTGACTCCTTTTCCCTCCAATCAGCTTTCCAACCTCCCCCCCCGATGCGTGCTGTTCTCTTCTCCATGATCGCCGTGCTGGCGTTAGCCGCCGCATGCACGACACCCGTACCCGAAACCTCTGCTGTTGCCGTGGCTGAACCTGTGCCCGATAGCCTGCTGCGCCACGTGGTGCTGTTCAAGTTCAACGATGAGTCGTCCGAGGCGGATGTGGCAGGCGTCGTGGACGCGTTCCGCGCGTTGCCGTCCAAGATCGACGCGATCTACGACTTCGAGTACGGCACCGACAACAGCCCCGAAGGCCTCGCCGACGGGTTCACGCACTCGTTCCTCGTCACCTTCCGCACCGAAGCCGACCGCGAGGTCTACCTGCCCCACCCCGATCATCAAGCCTTCGTCGATGTGCTGCAACCGCACCTGGACAAGGTGCTCGTGATCGACTACTGGACGAAGGAGTGAGCCGCGACCCGCGCGAATTCATCACGCCCACGGCGTTCCAGATCAGCCCCGACCTGATGGGCCGCGAGCTGGCCTCGCCCAAGCGGCGCCTGGCGGCCTTCCTGCTGGACTTGCTGCTCGCCGCTATCCTCTCTGACCTTGGCGGCATCTACCTCGTGTCAGGCATCGCCGCCATGCTCGTCTACCGAGGGGTACAGCGCACATCCGGTGGTAAGCGCTCGCTCGGTCGCTCCCTCCTTGCCTTCATCGGAGGGCTGTTCCTGATCGGCGCCGTGCTCAGCACCATCGACGGCTGCACAAGCAGTAGTGACGAAGAGGACGATGTGGAGGTCGCTGCAGAAGGAGATACCCTCTCTCGCGCCGACAGCTTGGAGATCGCCGAAGGGCTGGAGGAGCTGAACGAGAAGATGGCTGCCATCGGCGCCGACGCGTTCATCCCAAGCTCTGTGCAAGAGGCCATCAACGAGCTGGCCCGCGCCGCGCCCGAGGCCACAACCGACTCGGCTGCCTTCGCCCAAGCCTCCGTCGTGCTGACCCAGTACGCCCGCGCCTACGCCCAACGTGACACCCTCGCCCTCGACTCGCTCCAAAGCCGCGCCGTCCGCCTCATCGCTGGCGACCGCATCGACGCATTGCGGGAGGAAAACGACGCGCTGGACGACGAAAACGATGACCTGGACGATCAGATAGAGGAGCTAGAGGAACAGCTGGAGAGCCCCAGCTTCCGCTACCTCGTCACCAGCTTCGCCAACGACGTGGGCCTCACTTTCGGCTGGGTGGGCGCCTACTTCACGCTGTTCATCTTCTTCTTCGCCGGATACACGCCCGCCAAACGCATCCTCGGCATCCGCGTCTGCCGCCTCGACGGCAAGGCGCTCAGCCTATGGCACGGCTTCGAGCGCTTCGGCGGCTACGCGGCAGGCGTAGCGACGGGCCTGCTCGGCTTCGCCCAGGTCTACTGGGACGCCAACCGCCAGTGCGTCCACGACAAGATCGCGGGCACCGTCGTTGTCCGGATGAACGGAAAGACCCCACGCCTCCATCCCGAAGCGCCCACCGAAGAATCACAAGCAGAACGGCCCACGGCCGGCGCAGCAGCCAGCGACCCTGAGCCAGCAGACGCTGAACCTCCTCCGCCAGACGCTGACTCAGGTGATACCTCTGAGAAAGGCGAGCTGCCGAAGGACTGATATCAGTCCTCACAGTGCAGCACACCGTTTAACCTTGTCATCCCGAGCGAAGCCGAGGGATCTCCCCCGTTCAGGAATTGCACGACGACCAAGTTGGGAGATTTACCTGCGGTGTGCTTCGCGCTCTCGGCTCCGGCCTGCGGCCTCTGATCGGGATGACAACCTCAATCGCACAATCATCTGCGAGAGTGGGCAGGATAGCGTCTTCGCAGGACGCGGACTTTCTCCAAACGAGTATAGCGAGCCTCCAACGTCGATCTCGCGGCCAGAAGTGCGCGGGAAGAGCGGACGGGCAGCGTTTCACTACGTAGAACCTTCGGTTTAGCTAGCGAGCAACAGCAGTCCGAATTGATGTGCCGCCAACCTTCCGGCTCGCTAGGTGCGGGATCGGGCGTAGGAAAGTCCGCTGTTGCCCAAAAAAACAGACACGCGAGATCGACAAGCGTTTTTGGTTCGTTTTGTCGCCACAAAATGAACGTCTAAGCAGCCGGAGCCACCGCATGACTTCGTGCCGCAAGGTGAACAAAGGCACGAATGCCCCCGATTGCGTTCAGCAGAACGTGCAAGTGGGAGATCCCTCGGCTCCGCTCGGGATGACAAACCTGTGAGTGGGGTGCTTGACCCACGAGCTTGTTGCGCCCTCTGCCTTCTGCTCGATTTTTCGCATTCCCCGGGTTGTAGCGCACCGGGGCGTGTTGTAACCTGCGGGCCTCTGAAATCCCCGCCGCTTCTCATCCCGACCCCACCGCTATGGACTTCCCCGTCGAACTGCGCTACACCAAAGAACACGAGTGGATTCGCCTCGACGGCGACATCGCCACCATCGGCATCACGGCCTTTGCGCAGAAAGAACTCGGCGACATCGTGTTTGTCGAGATCGAGGAGGAAGGCTCAGAAATGGACGCCGACGACGTATTCGGCACGGTGGAAGCCGTAAAAACCGTTTCGGAGTTGTACATGCCGCTCAGCGGAACCATCACCGAGATCAACGAAGAGCTGGACGGCGCGCCCGAGCTCGTCAACGAAGACCCGTACGGCGAGGGCTGGATGGTGCGGATCAAGGTGGACGACCCGGATGAATTCAACGAGCTGCTGACCGCCGCCGATTATGGCGCGATGGTCGGCTGAGCCGCTTCGCCTGCCCGTTTGTCTCCCTACTCCTCGCGGACGATGCATCAACGACTGGTCATTATCGACTTTGGCTCGCAGTATACCCAACTGATTGCCCGCCGCGTGCGTGAAGCTGGGGTCTACTCCGAGATCTACCCCTGCACCATCTCAATCGCCGAAGTCGCCGCGATGGAGCCGCAGGGCATCATCCTCTCCGGCAGCCCCTACTCGGTCTACGACGACGGCTCGCCCCAGCTAGACCCCGCGCTGCTCGACCTCAAGCGCCCCGACGGCTCCGACATGCCCGTGCTCGGCATCTGCTACGGCCTCCAGGCGATGACGTACGCGCTGGGCGGTGAGGTGGAGCGCGCCGAGCGCCGCGAGTTCGGCCGGGCGCATCTCGTCGTCAAAGACAGCAGCGACTTGCTCAGCGGCGTCACGGAGGGCTCCACGGTGTGGATGAGCCACGGCGACAGCGTCACGCGCCTCGCCGACGGCTTCGAGGTCATCGCCGCCACCGACAACGCGCCGCTCGCCGCCGTCCGCTACACGCAAGGACGCCCGTGGTACGGCGTGCAGTTCCACCCCGAGGTGGTCCATACCGACGCCGGGCGGCAGATCCTGGAGAACTTCGCCCTCGGCATCGCTGGTGCCTCTGGCGACTGGTCGCCCGCCACGTTCGTCGAGGAGAAGATCGCCGAGATCCGCGCGCAGGAGGGCAGCGATCACGTCATCCTCGGCCTCTCGGGCGGCGTCGACTCATCCGTGGCCGCCGTGCTGCTGCACGAAGCCATCGGCGACCAGCTCACGTGCATCTTCGTCAACAACGGGCTGCTGCGGAAGGGCGAGTGGGAGCAGGTGCAGACCACCTTCCGCGACCACTACCACATCCGCCTGCAAGCCGTAGACGCCAGCGCGCAGTTCCTGGAGCGCTTGCAGGGTATCACCGACCCCGAGCGTAAGCGCGTCATCATTGGCAACACGTTCGTCGAGGTGTTCGACGACGCCAAGCAAGCCATCACCGACGAGCTGGGCGCCAAGCCGAAGTTCTTGGCGCAGGGCACGCTCTACCCCGATGTGATCGAGAGCGTGTCGTTCAAAGGTCCCTCGGCGACCATCAAGACGCACCACAACGTGGGCGGCTTGCCCGAGGAGATGGAGTTCGAGGTGCTGGAGCCGTTCCGCGAGCTGTTCAAAGACGAGGTGCGCGCCATCGGCCGCCACCTCAGCGTGCCGCAGCACATCATCGGTCGCCATCCGTTCCCCGGCCCCGGCCTCGGCATCCGCATCCTCGGCCCCGTCACGCCTGAGGCCGTCGCGCTGCTGCAAGAGGCCGACTTCATCTTCATCGACGAGCTAAAGGCCTGGAACCTCTACGACGACGTGTGGCAGGCGTTCGCGGTGCTGTTGCCCGTGCAAACCGTAGGCGTCATGGGCGACGAGCGGACGTACGAGAACGTCTGCGCCCTCCGCGCTGTCACGAGCGTAGACGGCATGACCGCCGACTGGGCCAAGCTGCCCTACGACTTCCTGGCGCACGTCTCCAACCGCATCGTCAACGAGATCCGCGGCATCAACCGCGCCGTCTACGACATCAGCTCCAAGCCGCCCGCCACCATCGAATGGGAGTGACCCCGTCAGGCCGCCCCTCGCCGCTTACCCTCACTGCCGTCGCCGTCCGTATGCGAAGCCTTCCCGCCATCTTGCTCCTTGGCCTCTTCACGCTGACCGCGCACGCGCAGGGGGCGGAGGACGACCCCGTGCCACGCCTCCCTGGGGCTGAGGAAGCGTTCGACCAAGCCCTTGGCGCGTTCGACCGCAGTGAGTACGACACAGCCTATCGCGACTTCTGGTCGGTGGTAGAGAATTACCCGATCAACCGAAAAACGTCGGCCGCATGGCTGATGGCCGCCCGGTCGCTCTATCGCAGCGGCGGGTACGATCGTGCTGCCGAGTTGCTGGATCGGTTCGAGGATGAGTTGCCTACGAGCCGCTACCTCGTCGATGTGCGGCTGCTGCGCGCGCGTGTGGAGGCCGAGCAGCGCCTGGAGCAGCAGCGGCGCCAGCTCATCCAGCTCGGCATCTTGCTTCCCACCGGCGGGCAGTCGGTGAGTTTGACGCAGGCGATGTTCAACGGCATCCGGCTAGCGGTAGAGGCGCACAACGCCAACAACCCTGATCGCCCCGTGCGTATGCTCTTCCGCGAGGCGGGCGACCCACGCGAGACCATCCGCGCCCTGAAGCAGGCAGGCGCCCAGGCCATCATCGGTCCGCTCTTCACCGACGATGCCGTGGCGGCCGCTCGCGAGGCCGAGATTCAGCAGATCCCTCTACTCCCGCCCGTCGCATCGGGCGATGACGTGGCGGTGGATGGGCGCCGCTACACCTTTCAGATCAACCCCAGCTTCTCCGACCTCGGCCGCATGACCGCCGACTTTGCGGTGGGCAACCTGCGCCTGGAGTCGCTTGGCATCGTGACGCAGGCCGTGGACGGCAACCCCAGCAGCATCGAGATGGCCGATGGGTTCGAGACCGCGCTACGCAATCGCGGCGTGGACGTCGGGTTCGTGAAGCGGCTGGAGACACCGGGGGAGTGGTTCACGCTGGTGGAGGACCTAGGAACGGAGCAGCTCCGCAGCGTGGAGGCGCTGTACATGCCGCTGCCGCTCACCTCGGACCGCGCCAGCTCGCGCCTCGCTGGCGCCATCCTCAACCAACTGGACGAGGCCGACCTCACCACGCGCATCTTGGGCAACACCGAGTGGGCCGAGCTGCCGTTCAACTTCCAGCTCGGCGACCGGCTGGCGACCTATCCGCGCACCTACTTCGTTGACACCAGCCGCCCGGATGTGCAGGACTTCCAGGCGCGTTACCGCACCCTCACCGACCGCGACCCCGACCCCAGCGATGACTTTGGCCGCCTCGCGTTCACGGGCTACGACGTGGCGCGCTACCTCATCCAGCAAGCCGAGCAGGCTCCCGGCCGCGCGCTCGAATCCGTCCTGCCCACCGCACCGCGCTACGACGGCCTCAGCATCCGCATCGACTTCGCGGGCAGCACCCTCAACCAAGGCGCCTACTACTTCCGCTACCGCGGCGCCGACGTGGAGCTGATGCGGTAACGGAGATGGAACGCTGCCCATACCCCTCCGTATCAGCGCCCCTTTTGGCAAATCGGCGTGCATCAGACACTAAGGCGCCATGCAGCGCGTTAGTGCGTCCTGTTGCTTGTTTTCTTGAGACTTCTCTTCTGTGATATGCACCTTCGTGCAGGCGTATTGGTAGCTTTGGCGGTGCTGATGGTCGGTTGCTCGGGGTCGGGCAGCGTCCGCTACGACACCCCCGAAGAAGCCTACAACAAAGGCGTGGAGGCGTACGAGCGTGAGCGCTTTGACCTCGCCATCGAGTATTTCCAAGGCGTCTTCAACTTCGGCCGTGCCCACGAGTGGGCCGATGACGCACAGCTCTACCTGGCCCGCGCCTACCGGGGCAACGGCGACTACATCCTGGCCACCAACGAGTACAACCGCTTCAGCCAGATCTATCGCGGCGATCCCCGCGTGGCCGAAGCGGACTTCGAGCGGGCAATGGCGTACTACGAGCTCTCACCCGAATTCTCGCTTGACCAGTCAGACACCGTCGAGGCCATCCGGCAGTTCAACCTGTTCCTGCGCAGGTATCCACAGGACGCACGGTCTGCCACGGCACGGGAGTATGTGGTGGAACTGCGCGGCAAGCTGGCGGAGAAAAAGTACAACGCCGCCCGCCAATACGAGACGCGCGAGCAGTACGAGGCGGCGGCCGTCACGTTCATGGGTGTGTTGAAGGAATACCCGGAAACGACGTGGGTCGATGACGCGCTGGTGAGCGCCATCCGGGTGTACATCGCCTACGCCGAGGAGAGCATCGCGTCGAGTGCGATCTCGCGGTACGAGCAGGCTATAGCCACGTACGAGCAGCTCCTCCAGCTCTTCCCCAACAGCGACCGACTCAAAGATGCCGAGGCGTTGTACTCGCAGGCGCAGGACGGGCTGGAGGCTGTCCAGGCAGGCAGCACCGCGACCGCAGGGACAGGAGGCTGAGCGGCGGCGGTGGCGGCTGGGCGGCACATTGGGCTCTTTGGCGGAGCGTTCAACCCGCCGCACCTGGGGCATCTGATCGTAGCCGAGACGCTCCGCGAGCAGTTCGCGCTTGACGCCGTCTGGTGGACACCCACCGCAACCCCACCGCATAAGAGCACCGCGCATCTGGCACCCGCCGTGCATCGGGTGGCGCTGGTGGAGGCGGCCATCGCAGACCATCCTGGCTTCGTCTGCGCCACACATGAGCTGGAACGAGGCGGCGTTTCGTACACAGCGCACACCGTCGCAGCATTGCACGAGCAGCACCCCAATGTCCGGTTCTCTCTGCTCATCGGGGGCGACAGCTACGCGGCGTTCGAGACGTGGTACCAGCCCGAGGTCATCATAGCACACGCCGAGCTGCTGGTCTACCTCCGCCCGGGAAGCGCGGTGCCACCCGTACGCGAGGCGTGGCATGGCCGCGTCCACTTCGCCGAGGCGCCGCTCATTGAGCTATCAAGCACAGCGATCCGGTCACGCTGCGCGTCAGGGCAGTCTATCCGCTACCAGGTACCCGATGCCGTGCGCAGCTACATCCACCAGCACAACCTCTACGCCTCGACATGATGCCCGACCTCACCCTCCGCGAGAAGGCGGCGCAGCTCGTTTTCGTACGTTTCGGCTCCAACATGCGCCCATCGGTGAAGGCCGAGGAGGATCTGGAGCGCGTGGCATCGCTGCTGGAGGCGCACCCGCTGGGCGGCATCGTGCTGTTCAACGGCCGCTGGCCGGAGACGCCTGCCGTACTGGCCGAGCTACAAACACGCAGTCCATACCCGCTGTTGGTAGGGATGGACATGGAGCGGGGCGTGGGGCAGCAGATCAAGGGCGCCACCGTGTTTCCGCACGCGCTCGCGTTCTCAGCGCTAGGCGAGGCGGCGGCGGAGCAGTTGGAGGCCGCGGCTCGGGTGCAGGCGCGCGAGGCGCTGGCATCGGGCGTCCACATCACGTTCTCGCCCGTGGCCGACGTCAACCGCAACCCCCGCAACCCGATCATCTCGACGCGCGCATTCGGCACGGAGCCCGAGGGGGCCGCGCAGCTGGTGCAGGCGTACATCCGTGGCTGCAAGGCCGAGGGCCTGCTGACCACCGCCAAGCACTTCCCTGGCCACGGCAACACCACAGGCGACTCGCACGCCGAGCTGCCCGTCGTCCAGGACAGCCGCGACGAGCTAGACACCTACGACCTCGTGCCGTTCAACGCCGCCATCGACGCCGAGGTCGATCTTATCATGACGGCCCATGTGGCCTTCCAAGCGCTGGACCCCACGGGCACGCCCGCCACCGCCTCAGCGCCGATCCTCACCGACCTGCTGCGAGGCGAGTTCGGCTTCGCAGGCGCCGTCATCACCGACAGCCTGCTGATGGGCGGCATCAAGCATACCCATGCCACACCGGGTGAGCAGGCCGCAGGGCTCATCGCGGCTGGCGTTGATATTCTGCTCGATGTGGACGATCCAGCGGCGGCGATTGCAGGCATCGTGGAAGCGGTGGAGCAGGGGACGCTGCCCCAGGCACGCCTCAACGATGCCGTGGCTCGGGTCTGGACGCTCAAGCAGCACTTTCTGGATCGCTTCGGCGCCACCTTCTTCACCGATCCGCAGGCTACCCTCGGCATCGAGAACGTGGCCTCGCCCAAAGACCGAGCCCTTGCCGCACAGCTTGCCCGCGAGGCCATCACGACGCACGGCGACAGCAGCGGGGTGCTCCCGCTCGCGCTCGACGATGAAACGGGAGGCGATCTCCTCGTGCTGACCATCCGCACGCAGCGCTCACGCCTCGATCCCGCTGTGCAACCCATTGGGCAGATAGTGCAGAAGGTGTGTCCTGAAGCGACCTACATCGAGATCGACGAGGCGACGAATACGGAGGCCTTTGCGCACATCCTGGCGTTGGCCAAGACCAAGCGCCATGTGGTTGCGTGCGTGGTGGTGAAGCCAGCGGCATGGCATTATTACGGCCTCCAGACGGCGCAGGCCGCGTTTTTGGATACGCTCACCCAGCAACAGCCCGTCATCCTTGCTGCGATGGGCAGTCCGGTCGTGCTGGATGACTTCCCGCACGCTGCAGCCCGGCTGTGCACGTACAGCGATGTGGCGACTTCGCAGCATGCCCTGGCTCAGGTGCTCGGGCTGAGGGCGTAATCATTCGGTAAATCGGAATCCCTGTGAAGATTTTGTATATAGGGTTGGCGGGCACGCGGGAGCTTTTTGACTCATCAGCGTAGACTGGACGTTGTCAAGTATCTGAGTTCAAGAGTAAGGTATGGGCATCTTTGACGTGTTGCGGCGTACGCAGTCCTCCCTGGTGCAGCAGGCGGTGAACCACGTGCTGGTGATGATGGAGCAGGGCGAAGATATGTTCGCCTCGGCCACGGCCATGCTGCTCGAGAACGAAATCCTCGAAGCCGATCTCAAGACGCTGGACGGGGACATCAACCGCCTGGAGCAAGAGGTGCGCCGCGTAGTGTTGGAGCACATGACCATCGCTCCGCAGCAAGACCTGGTGTTCTGCCTCAAGCTCATCAGCATCGTGCACGAGGCCGAGCGGATCGGCGACTTGGCGAAGTCGCTCGCGAAGGTCGGGGGGCTGGCCCAAGCGCGCCGCCTCGGGCCCAACGTGAAGCCGCTGCGCGACCTGCGCGACACCATCCTCGCCATGTTCAGCAAGACCCGCGACGGCTTCATCGCCGACGATACGCAGATCGCCTACGACATGCTCATGATGCACGAGGCGCTGAAGAACGAGGTGTCTCTCTATCTGACGGCCCTGGCCCAGCGCGACGACCTCACCTCTAACGAGAGCATGGTGTTTGCGCTCAGCGCGCGGATCATGAGCCGCGTCAGCTCGCACCTGGCCAATATCGTCTCGACGGTGGTGTGCCCCTTCGATCAGCTACACCGCCTGCCCGAGTACCTCGCCGAGCGCCGGGCCGCATAAGCCTACGTTTTTTTCGCGATTCGGCCCAAACGCTTGAACATTGCAGTAAATGACATCGTAATACCGCACATTGGAACGCCCGTGCACGATCCACAACCTGCTCGGAGTACGCTGTGTATGCCCCTGATCGCTTTCTCCCCTACTTCGCGCTACCCATCGCCAACCCGTGGGTAGACCACATCCAAGGTCCTACGCGTGGGCTAGCCGACTACACCCGGTCCGAGCTGCTCGTACTCTGCTTCTTGAGCCTTGAAGGCGGACACGTGCGCCGTGCTGAGGCGGCCCTGCGCGCCTGCGTGAGCCGCTACGTGCGCCAAGGTGTGCGCTTCCTCGCCATCAATGCGTTCGACGTGACGGTGAATGCCAAGCGTTGCTTTGCCATGATGGAGGAAAACGCGACCCGCCGCGTCTACCCGTTCCCGTACCTCTTCGACGCGCAGCAGCAGCTTGCCCG
>JBCCMF010000102.1:0-13233 GCA_039026435.1 Bacteroidota bacterium | reverse complement strand
TATTCAAAATCTGTTCCAACTCGGGCTCGAGCGTCAAAACAGGCAGTTCTTCGGCGTCAGGACTGATGTTCTGGACGATCGAGCGGCCAAGAGCGACGCGTACTGAGGACGTCAAAGCGTCGGACCTTATCGCCAAGCGTGGCCTGGAGGGAGCGCCCGATCTGGTCGTCGAAGTCCTCTCGCCCAGCAATCGCCGCCGCGATGAGGTGGTCAAGCGCGCCCTGTATGAGAAATACGGCGTAGAGGAGTACTGGATAGTCGATTCGGAGGCCGACACCGTGCGCATCTATCGCCTCACCGACGACGGCTACGTGGAGGCCGCTGCGCTCACAGCCACAGCGGGTGACGTGCTCACCTCGCCAATGCTGCCCAGCTTCGCCCTGCCACTTGAGAAGCTCTTTGCTTAGATCTCCTGAGGTTCGTGATGACGACAGAAAAACTCGCATCTGCACGACTCACTTACGAGGACTATTGCCAACTCCCAAACGACGGGCGGCAACGCGAAATCATTGCGGGCATCGAATACATGGCACCTGCGCCCAACACCTTCCACCAACGCCTACTCGGAAGGCTCTACGTTGAACTCTCGCTGTTTCTGCGCCAGCATCCGATCGGCGAGGCGTTCATCGCCCCTTACGACGTCATCTTGTCTGCCCACGATGTGGTGCAACCCGACCTGCTCTACGTGGCACAAGAGCACGCAGACCGCGTCAAGCCCCACGGCCTCGTCGGTGCTCCCGACCTCGCTGTTGAAGTGCTCTCGCCCAGCAACCGACGGCATGATGAGGTGCAGAAGCGTGCGCTCTACGCGCAGCACGGCGTAGGTGAATACTGGATCATTGACCCGTACGCCGAGAGCATACTGCGCCATGTCCTGACCGATAACGGGTTGACCGAGCTCGCGCTACTGCGTGTGGATTCGGGCGATGTACTCACCTCGCCGATGCTGCCGGGCTTTGCGCTGCCACTTGAGAAGCTGTTCGGCTAGGTCCGGCTACTCCAACTGCCCCTGGATCTGCGCGATGCTGTCGCGGATCTCGGCGGCGCGTTCGTATTCGAGATTCTGCGCGGCCTCCATCATCTCCTTCGTTAGCTGCTCGATCAGGTCGCGCTTCTGATCGTCGGTGAGGTACTTCACTAGCGGGTCGGCGACGACAGTGGGGGCGTTGGCGGTCTGGCTGTAGACGGTGCTCTGCGGCCCGCGGTCCTCGCGCTTCTCATCGGCGATGGAGGTGCCTTGCAGGATCTGGTCGCGGTTCTTGCGCACAGTGCGCGGCGTGATGCCGTGCTCTTTGTTGTAGGCCAGCTGGATCTCGCGCCGCCGCTCGGTCTCGTCCATCATGCGTTGCATGGAGCCTGTAATGCGATCGGCGTACATAAGCACCTTGCTGTTCACGTTGCGCGCCGCCCGCCCCGCCGTCTGGATCAGCGAGCGATCTGAGCGCAGGAAGCCCTCTTTGTCGGCGTCGAGGATGGCCACGAGCGAGACTTCGGGCAGGTCGAGGCCCTCGCGCAGCAGGTTGACGCCAATCAGCACATCGAACTCGCCCAGCCGCAGGCCGCGCAGGATTTCCACGCGTTCTAAGGCGTCGATGTCGGAGTGGAGGTAGCGCACCTTGATGCCGAACGAGTCGAGGTAGTCGGCCAGGTCTTCGGCCATGCGCTTGGTGAGCGTCGTCACCAGCACGCGCTCCTGCCGCGCCAGCACCAGCTGGATCTCTTCCAGCAGGTCGTCGATCTGGTTCTCGCTGGGCCGGACGATAACCTCGGGGTCGGGGATGCCGGTGGGGCGGATGATCTGTTCCACGAAGACGCCCCCGCTCTGCTCCAGCTCGTAGTCGCCGGGCGTGGCGCTGACGAAGATGACGTTGCGGTGCTTCGTCTCGTACTCCTCGAACGTCATGGGGCGGTTGTCCATGGCCGAGGGCAGGCGGAAGCCGTGCTCCACGAGGTTGAGCTTGCGCGCACGATCGCCGTTGTACATGGCGCGCACTTGCGGGATGGTGACATGGCTCTCGTCAATGACCAGCAGGAAGTCGTCGGGGAAGTAGTCGAGCAGGCAGTATGGCCGCTCGCCGGGCTTGCGGCCCGTGAGGTGGCGGCTGTAGTTCTCGATGCCCGAGCAGTAGCCCACCTCTTTCATCATCTCGATGTCAAACAGCGTGCGCTGCTCTAGGCGCTGCGCCTCCAGCATCATCCCGTTCTCGCGCAGCACCGCCAGCCGCCACCGCAGCTCCTCCTCGATGCTGGCTATGGCGCGATGCATCTGGTCGGCGGGCGTGACGAAGATCTTGGCCGGGTAGATCGTCAGCAGCGTCTCCTCGGTGAGCGTCTGCCCGCTGACGGGCTCGAAGCTGGTGATCTTCTCGATCTCATCGCCCCAGAACTCGATGCGATAGGCCGTTTCTTCGAGGTAGGCCGGGAAAATCTCCACCACATCGCCGCGCACGCGAAACATGCCGGGCAGGAATTCGAGGTCGTTGCGGTTATAGAAGATGTTGACGAGGTCATGGAGCAGCGCGTTGCGCTCGATCTCCTGCCCCACGCTGAGCTGCACGATCTGCTTCTTGTACTCCTCCGGCGAGCCTAGGCCGTAGATGCACGACACCGACGCCACCACGATCACATCCGGCCGCCCCGAGATGAGCGCGCTCGTGGCCCGCAGCCGCAGCCGGTCGATCTGGTCGTTGATGGCCATGTCCTTCTCGATGTACGTGTCCGACGAGACGATGTAGGCCTCGGGCTGGTAGTAATCGTAGTACGAGATGAAGAACTCGACGGCGTTGTTCGGGAAGAACTGCCGCAGCTCGGCATAGAGCTGCGCCGCCAGCGTCTTGTTGTGGCTCATCACCAGTGTCGGCCGGTTGACCTGCTGGATCACGTTTGACGCAGAGAAGGTGTTGTGCACCACAAAGCCGCCGTGCCCGGCTAGAAACGTCTCGGCGCCCGGTACGGTGAAGTCGTAGACATGCTGATGCGCGTACTCCGTCTCCTCCACTGAGGCGATGGGCGTCCACCGCACAGTCGTCAGCGCCTGCATCGCGTGCCAGGTCTCATGCCATGCTGCGGGCAGCGCGTCCACACCGGATGCCGCTTGCTCTAAGGCGGCGAGAATCTTGACGAGCACCTGCCGACTCGGCGCCCGCTTGCCCGTCTCGTAGAACTGCACCGCCGAACGACTCACGCCTGCTGCTTCGCCTACCGTCGTGCACGAGAGGCCGACGGCTTGGCGCAACCCGCGCAGTGCCACCCCGTCGATGGGCACCGTGTCGACGTTGGAGTTGGCGGGGCGCTGGCGCTGCGCGTGGAGTGCTTCCTGCTTGTAGTCGAGCGAGAAGCCGATGTGCTCGGCAAAGCGGCTCAGGTTGTCTTGCCCCGAGATGGTGACTTGATAGTACCAGTCCCCCTCATGGTCGCTGTTGTTGGCTCGCTTCCAGCGCTTGTTGATGCGTGCCCAAATGCCGAACCGCAGCAGCGCCGTGGTCAGGTCGCTGGCGAGTTGGAAGCTCGCTGTCATGGCGCTAACGTCGCTGGCATGGCCGACTGTACCGTCGCCGTCGAAGTAGGCGCGCAGCAGTGAGCCAAGTTGGTGATTCGACAGCATCGGCCAGAACGGGGGCAACTGCTTGCTCCGCGAAGTCGCGCCGCATAGCGTGCGCATCAGCACGGCCAGCGGCTTCGACGTGAGTTGGTAATCGGACGATGGCCGTATGCCGAGCGTCGCGTCCAGCGTGGTCGCGATGTGCTCCAGATCGCGCCGGATGTCCTCGTGGTAATTGGCAAGCACGATGTAGCGGTCCTGCCCGTTGCCCTCGGCGATGTAGTAGCCGAGGAAGCGGAGCCAGGCATCGGTCAGGGGCAGTTCGGCGGGGAGCGTGTGCCCGGCGTTGCGCGTGCAGAGCTTCGTGTGCTGGAGCCGCCACTGGCCGCTCAGGTTATCCGTCGCCGTCATCAACCGACGGAAGGTTTGCAGGGGCAGCGCGCCGCGTCCGTGGCGAAGCTCGTGCACCTTGACGTATGGACTGCGCACGCCCGCTTGCCGCAACCGCAGCCCAAGCCGGCTGCCCTCGGCATCGGCGTAGGCCAGCATATCGGCGCGGGCGTCTACGTAGAGGTCGCTCTCGCTCAGCCAGTCGAGCAGGTTGAGCGCCGCCATCGGCTGCGCGGGCGCGGGGATCTGCTCGGGAAGCGGCACGCGGTCCTCCGGCTGCACGTCGGCGGTGCGGATGAGCACCAGCTTACCCTCGCGCAGCACCCACAGGTTGTGATCGCCTGTGAGGCGCAGCTCGCGACCACAGGCCGTGGCCACGCGGTACATCTGCGGCGCATTGTGCCGGGTAAAGGCTTGGATCGGCGCGAGGCCCGCCTCGCCCGTTGCCGGATCGTAGGCCCAGGCGTGGAGTGTGGCGTCCAACACCGCCTCGGTGGTATCGCCATAGCGCAGACACCGCTCGGGGTGCTGTTCGATGTAGCGGTCTACGAGCGGACCAACGGGTTGCCAGGTGTATCCGAAGGTCCCGTCGGCGTCTTGGCGCGCGACGAAGACCGGATCGTCGTACCCGATACTCTTCCCCGTGCCCGTCGCACCGAGTAGCGTTTGGTACGTATCGCCACGCTCTAGGCCCTCGACCAACTCCGCGATAGCGCGCGGCTGGTCGCCCATGGGCGAGAACTCGGACTCAAGGAGGAAGCGGCCGGGCAGGTCTGGCATAGAAGCGTGCAGGTCAGAACGAGGTAGCGCGTAAACCCTACAACTTCGCCTCCGGTTGCGACACCCCTATGTCACAGCACGGGCTTGTGCAAGCATGTCACACGCTAGTTTTCGCCGCGGTACTCAGCTGGGATGGGGCCAGCGCCGACCTCCTCGTCCCATACGAGCGAGACAATCCACCAGCGGTCGTCGCGGAAGAGCAGTTGGAAGCTGTTGATGCCGCGTCCCAGGATGCGCTCATCATCGTAGAAGCGTTTCTGATAGGTGCTGAACACCTGCGCCACGTCGCCGAAGCGGTGGATCTCGTTGTTGACGACCTCTTCGGCAAAGCCACGGTCGCCGGGCTGCCCAGCGGGGGCAACGCGGTCCACCCATTCAATGAAACCTTCGGGCGTCAGGATCTCCGTGGTACCTCCCGTCTGCTCAGCGTTGGGCACCATCAGGGCTTCGGGCAGGAAGAGCGCACGGAATCGGTCCCAGTCGTAGGGCTGCCCTGGCGCGCGCTCGATAGACTTGTAGGTGGCCGCCACAATCGCCTCGGGAGAGACCACGTCATTGGGGTCGTGATCGGACGCAGAGAGCGGCGCTGCTGACACGAGGCACAGCAGCCCAGCGATGATGGACGTTGAAGCAAGACGCATGGAGGGCACCGAGATAGATTAGAAAAGACCGCCTTGTAACGGCGGTGCCCTTCCGTTTAGTCTTCGGCGCCAGCGTAACGCGTCTCCGCGTAGCGGTACTGCCAGCGCGCTTGGCCGGGCGCCACATTGTTTACCACGCCGCCCAGGTTGACCCGCAGACGCCCTGCCGGGATGCCAAGGGTCGTGTAGTATTCGATCACGGCCTCGGCGCGCTTGCGCATCAGGTCGTCGGGGTTGGCTTCGCCTTGCATCGCGTAGCCCGTCACCACGATGTCGGTGGTGCTGCACTCGGCCAGCTGGAGCAGGTTCTGGCGGAGCCCGGAGCGTGCGTTGAGGTCGAGCGTGTGTACTCCGGCATCGAAGTACGTCGCGATGAACGCGATCTGTGGACCACAAGCTGGGTTCTCGGGCTTGCGGATGAGCAAGTTCTGGCTGTAGCGGTCTTCGCCGCCGCCGTTGCGCACTTCTAGCTGGATCGTGTAGAGGCGCGCATCACTGAAGGCATGTTGGATGTCGCACCCTTCGAGGTCGGTCCCATCGCTGAGTGTCCACTTGCAGTAGACCGGTCGAGAGCCCGTAATGGCAGGCCGTAGGCGGACGGTCTCGCCCGCTTCGGGGCGCGCTGGCATGACGTCCACCTCGGCAATCTGAGGGCGTGTTGGTGCGGGGTCCACATTCACCGTGAACGTCCTCGTCTGCGCACCGCCAGGGTTTTCCACCACGAAGATAACATCGTACTGCCCTGGTGCCGTGTAGACGTGGTTCACGACCAGCCCTTGGGCTTCGGTGCCATCGCCGAAAATCCAACGCGCCTGCACTGGGCGGGTGGCTTCGTCCAGGTTGACCTCAGCGGCAAAGATGCCCGCTTCATTCACTGTGAGACGCTCGGGGCTGGCGGCCGTCCCCACGGTGACTGCACGAAAACGCGGACGCACCGTGTAAGTCAGTCCCACGTCAAAGAAGGACAAAATATCGGTGGCGTCGGCGGGTCCAGCGAGGTCTACGGCACGGTCAGGATATACCGGGATTGCATTCACCTCAGAGAAAAGCCGAAGGTCTGGGCGTAGGGCGTACTCCAGCCCGATGCCGAGGCGAGGTCCGTAGCCGCCAGCATGGTGGTTGTTGATATGCCCATAGACAAAGCTGAGGCCGCCCTGAACGTACGGCTGGAGCTTCTCCCCGAAGTCAGGCAGGTTCATCCGTCCAACTACGCCAAAGACCGCACGCCAACTGCTGGAGGCTGAGGGGCGGATGGTCGTAAAGTTGCCTTTGTTGCGGAGCGTGTTGGTGAAGTCGCCCAGGCGCAAAAACAACCCCAGGCTGTGCCTGTCCGTGAGCACGTAGCCTCCTTCGATGCCGAAGGCCGGGACCAAGTTGGCCAGCTTATCGTCGGTCGCTAGTTCGCGGTCGCCGCTGTAGTAGCCGCCGCCGAGGTGGCCCTTCCAGTAGCGGGGCTGCATCGTGCGGAGCGTTTGGTAACGCTCGGCGAGGCTCTGGGCCTGCCCTGGGTTGGGGAGCATGCTCAGGCATAGGCTGCCTAACACGAGCGTCCACAGCCCCTTTTTACCAACGTGTGAAAGCATAACGGATCGGCTACGTCCAAACCAAAGCGGAGCATACCGCATAGGACTAAGATACGGTGCCAACCTGCGTTTTCCCGAAGGCACGGGGAAGATTATAGCACCGACCCGATCGTGCCGCCCGCCGTCTTCTTCTCAGCCCACGCCCCTCTCCAACGCTTATGAAATCGCTGTACCTCTTTCGCCACGGCAAGTCGGACTGGGGCGCGGACTATGAAACCGACCATGACCGTCCGCTGGCCAAGCGAGGCCGCAAAGCCGCCAAAGCGATGGGCACCTGGCTACGCAAGACCAAGCAGGAGCCTGACTACGTGCTCTGCTCCACAGCGGTGCGTACCCGGCAAACCCTGGCGCGTGCGGCCAAGCGGTGGACCGGCACGCCTGAAGTGGTGTATACCGATGCGCTCTACGAGGCCACGCCCGAAGCGGTCATCGGGCTGCTCCTCGCCCTTCCCATCACTGCCAACGACGTGATGGTGGTTGGGCACGAACCGACAAGCTCGGCGCTGCTGTCCCACTTCGTCGGCGAGGCGGCTGTCCGCTTCCCAACGGCCGCCATCGCCCGGATCGATTTCCCGATCCTGTCGTGGCACCAGATCGAAGGGCGCTTTGGCGAGTTGATCTGGTTTCTGCCTCCTCGCTTGATGCCTTGAGTGTCATGAATGTGTTCAGCAGCTTGGTGCTCGCCGTAGTGCTCGTGGGCACGGCATACGCACAACCCTCGGTCCATGTGGGTGCCCAGGCCTACCCAGCTGGCCAGATTGGGTACGTGGGTGTAGGCTATGCCTTCACGCCGCACCTCACAGGGCGCCTCAGCGTGGGCTACAACCGCGCACGGCGGCAGGACTTTGGCGTACACGACGATGAGCGCGGCGGTGGTGCGGGCGGGCGCGTCCACGGCAGCTACCGCTTTCGGCCCGAAGGCGCCTCGCTGGTTGCGGGCGTCCGCCTGGACGTGTGGTGGATGACCATCGACTGGATCGACGTTCCGCCGACGCCCACAGGCCCGTTACGGGCGGGCCGGACGGAGATCACCGTCCTGCAGCCCACGGCCTCGTTGGGCTACGTGTGGGCGCTCACGCCAGCGTTGCGCCTCGGCGCGCACGTAGCCTTGGGCGCCGAAGTCAACGTGCGCACGGACGGGCAAGCGGTGGGCGAAGGCGCCATTCTACTCGGTGGCATCCACGCAGAGATCCCGTTGCGGCGCTAGCCGTCCCCACCGTCTGGCGATGCCCGACGGAAGCGTTGCTTGACGTCCGCCCACGAGACGGGAAGGCTCCATCCGCTGCCCAGGTCTTTGGCCACGACCCAGATCAACGCGATGGCCCCTGAGAGCACCAGCACGTTGGCCGTCCACATGCCAATGATGGGCGAGAGCCTGCCCCGGTCGGCAAATTTCTCGCCTTGCACGAGGAGGACCCAATAGGCGAGGAAAATGACGGTAGCCACCACGCCGATCACGCCCAGCCCGCCTTGCCGGATCCGCAGCCCCAAGGGCGCCCCGATTAGAATGAACAGCAGGATGGCGGTGCCGATGGAAAACTTCTTGTGCGCCTCCACCAGGTAGCGTGCCTGGCGCCGGGTCAGCTGCTCGTTGCGCTGCCGCAGACGATCTACACGCTGCTGCTTGGAGCGGACGAGCTGCAGCGTCTGGTCGTACACGGTGCGCTGGTCGTCGATGGTGAGGCCGTGCAGCATCGGGCGGGCATGCGAGGAGTCGAGCGGCGGCGCGTCGGGCGCGCGAGGCTGGGGCAGGCCCCCGGCATCGGTGGAGGTGGGCAGGCGCAGCTCGGCCAGCACGCTGTCAGCGGCCATGCCCGACATGAGCACCCACAGCTCGGCGTCTCGCTCAGCGACCATGCCTTTCAGCGTATCCACGTAGGCCAGCAGCGCGGGCGTCTGCATCGTGCGGTCGGAGCGGAAGCCGCGGTCCTCGCGGCGCTCGAAGGCGAAGTCGGCGAAGCTGAGGCGCAGGCGATGGCGTTCGAAGTGGATGCGCTCGTAGCGGTCCTCTGTAGCCAGGCTCGACACCGGCACGATGCGGTGCATCTCGCCGTCGGTGAGCCACAGGTCTTGCGCCAGCGTGTCGCCGGGGGCAGGCACGAGGCGACCCTCGGCGGCTTTGATGATCGATTGGCGGCGTGACCCTTCGGAGTAATCGTAGATGGTGATGTTCTGCAAGGTGCCCGCGTCTGCGTCGCGCCCTTCGATGCGGATGCTGTAGCGTTCTACGTCGTCGGAGAAGACGCCGGGCTCCAGCGCGAAGTCGGCCTTCTTGGAACGGATGTCTGACCACAAGTTGCGCGCCCGGAAGTTGGCCTCGGGCAGAATCATGTTGTTGAAGTGCAGCATCAGCCCCATCACCACGAAGGCCGCGGCAATCGACGGCGCCATGAGCTGCCCCAGCGAGACGCCTGCGCTCTTCATGACCGTGTAGGCGTTCGTCTCGGCCAGCCGCCCGTATGTCATCAGCGTCGCCATCAGCGCGGACATGGGCACCGCCAGCACGAGCATGTAGGCCAGGTTGTACGCGATGAGTTCGATGATGACTTGCGTCGGCAGGCCCTTGCCCACGATGTCTTCCAGCCAACGCATCAGAAACTGCATCAGGAACAAGAACATCAATACCCCCAGCCACGCGAAGAACGGGCCGGGCAGCATGCGCAGGATCATGCGGTGGAGGTGCTTCATCCGGGATGGCGTGGGTGGCGTGAGCAGGGAGCTCAAACGCCTGGCCTCCGGTGCAGGTCCAGGTCGAGTCGCAGGTTAGCAGGTCGTTGGTGTGTAAGCGCAGGGATCGGCGTGGGTAGGTGCTATTGGGCCACCACAAGGCGCGCCGTAGCTATGCGTTCGTCCTGATGCATGCGGATCAGGTAAACGCCTGCGCTCCACGTGGTCACGTCCAACCGCTGCCGCGATGCTTCGCCGCCGCGCAGCATGAGGCGGTCGGCGAAGACGCGGCGACCGAGCAGGTCGTAGACGCTCAGATCAGTGAGCCCATCTGCGGGTGCGGTTACCGCGATGGCGGTGGTACTGTGCGCGGGGTTGGGCGCTGGCGTGCTGAGAGCGAGGCCAAACCCGGCGGGCTGGACCGTAGCTTCGACCTCGGGCGAGTAATCGGTGGTGCCGTCGAAGTCTACTTGACGGAGGCGCAGGCGGTAGGTGCCCGGGAGGAGGCTGTGCAGCGTGTGCCGGTAGGTCTGCATGAGCAGCGTGGTGCCGTACCCCGTCACAAACGCGGCCTCGCTCCAGTCGGACCGCCCGGATTGCCCATATTGTCCTGCGCGCCACTCGATGGCGAAGCCTGCGTTGTTCGTCTCGCTCGCGGTGGCCCACGTTAGGTGGATGCGGTCCTCGCTGGCCACCGCCTCGAAGGCGATGAGTTCAACCGGGAGGGCGCCGAACGACTGCCCGCTGTTGACCGCCCCCTTCGAGGACGTCTGCGGACCGCTCCATGTGAAGTTGCTGGCTTGCTGCCCCGTGCCCGTAAGCTGCAGCGTCTGGCCGATGGGCGTGTTGCTGGGCTGCATCGGCCCCACGTCGGTGCTGGTCTGGCCGCTGGCGGGGCCTTCGGTGGCCGTGAGCGTGCCTTCGTACGAGAGGAACTGCAGCACCGTGCCGTCGGGATCGACGAGCGCGAGGCCGTCGGCGGGGCCGTTTTGCAGGCCGGGCATCGCGTTCCAGAGGGTGCCGTGCCCTTCGCCCTCATCGGCCAGGACGCCGGAGAGGCTCGTCTGGTCGTAGATGGTGCCATCTGAGCGGTAGCAGTAGAGCACGTAGCCGTCCAGACGGCCGCCGCTGCTGCCCAAGACCTCGACGCCCTCGTTCTGATCGGCGCCCGCGTTGTCATAGTGGATCTCGTTGATCCACACCACGTCAGGGCGCGGATTGGTAACCACGTAGTTGCCATCGCCGAAGGCGCGCTCGGCCAGCGTGGCATCCATGACGAACGGGTTGTCGGTGCCCTGGTACGTGGCGATGGCGTTCGAGCGGGCGAGTTCGGCCGCGTCGGCGGGGTCGGCGGCGTGCCAGGCGAGGAGCGTGGGGCGCTGCAGCTCGAACCAGGCGTAGTCGGCGTTACTGTCGTGCATCGTGGCGAAGTAGAAGAGCGCCCGCGCCACGTCGCCCTTGACCGCATCGCGCGGCTCAAACCGGCTCAGGGCGCTGCTGCGGGCGCTGTAATCGCCGAGGTTGGTGGGCGCTGTGGACTGCGTGCCGCTCGGGCCGTACCATACCGTGCCATCGGCGGCGGTGAAGTCGGCGTACGGCAGGTTGCTGCGCGACGCGTTGACGTTTTGCAGCACGGGGAAGAGGTGGTGCATGTCGCTGTAGCCGTCGGTGCCCTCTACCGCGCCGCGCGACTGCGGCCAGCTGTGCTCCGTGGAGATGTTGAGCGGATGGCTGAAGGCGTACGCTGTCGGATCGGCTGAGGGATCGAGCCAGAGCGCGCGGCCCGTGTAGGCGCCGCGCAGCGAGTCGCCCAACTCAATGTCCACGCGGGCGAACAGCGTGTCGCGGGCGGTGTCGTAGGGGTAGATGGTCGTCGGGTAGTGGCTCGCGCGGAGCGCAGCGACCAGCGCGCCGCGCGTCAGCCCAGCGTGCAGCGTGGTCGCCGCTGGCGAGGCAGGCACGGGGTCATCGGCCCAAGCCATTGTGGGCCACACAACAGGCAGGGCGAACGCGAGAACTAAGACAAGGCGCAGCATGGCATCCAGCACACCAACTCGAACGGACGAAGGAGGCTGGTGGGAAGCATCGGTGAGCCCGGAGGCCCGGTGGACAGTAGGTATCGGCGATGGCGCAGGCGCGTGTAAACCCGATCCATCCTCGATCCCTGCTTGGGTCGTGCTCGCCCGTACCTAGCCTGGAGCGTGCGCAGAAAATCTACCTGTGACACCAAGATGGCACAGTGGCGCCGTATGTTAGCGCGTCTCGATCAACCAGCGTGAAGCGGATCATGGCCAAGCAGCGTGCTCAGTACGTGTGCCAGGAGTGCGGTACTACGTCGCCGAAGTGGATGGGCAAGTGCCCCAGCTGCGGCACGTGGGGCAGCTTTGTGGAGGAGGTGGTGGCGCAGCCCGTGAAGGCGCGCACCCCTGGCCGAGGCGTGCCCGGGCGGCGCACAAAGGCGCAACCCGTCAAGCTCAGCGACGTCACGCTCGGCCCCGAGACGCGCATCGTGACAGGCGTGAGCGAGTTCGACCGCGTGATGGGCGGCGGCATCATGTCGGGCTCGTTCACGCTCATCGCGGGCGACCCCGGCATCGGCAAGAGCACGCTGATGACGGAGTTGGGCAAGTACGTGGGCGATCGCACGGTGCTCTACGTGACGGGCGAGGAGTCCGAGCGGCAAGTGAAGCTGCGCGCCCAGCGCCTGGGCGTCAACGCGGACGCGTTCTACCTGCTGGCCGAGACCAACACCGACGAGATCATCGGCGCGGTGCACAAGCTGCGCCCCCACATCCTCATCGTGGACTCGGTGCAGACGCTGTTTCGGCCCGACGTGACGAGCGCGCCCGGCTCCGTGACGCAGGTGCGCGAGAGCACGGCGGCGCTGCTGCAGATGGCCAAGTCGCTGCATCTTCCCACGTTCGTGGTGGGCCACGTGACCAAGGAGGGCACCTTGGCGGGGCCGCGCGTGCTGGAGCACATGGTGGATACCGTGCTCTACATCGAGGGCGACCGCCACCACAGCTACCGCATCCTGCGCAGCGTCAAGAACCGCTTCGGCTCGACGAACGAGATCGGCGTGTTCGAGATGCGGCAGGACGGCCTCCGCGAGGTCACAAATCCCAGCGAGATCTTCCTCTCGCAGCGCGGCTACGGCGTCAGCGGGTCGAGCGTGGTGTGTGCGGTGGAGGGCACGCGGCCCGTGCTCGTGGAGATGCAGGCGCTGGTGACCTCGACCACGTTCGCCAACCCACAGCGCGCTACCAGCGGCTTCGACAACCGCCGCCTCCAGATGCTGCTGGCCGTCCTCGAAAAGCGCGAGGGCCTCGTTCTGGGCCGCAATGACGTCTTCCTCAACGTGGCGGGCGGCGTGCGCCTGGAGGAGCCCGCCGTTGACCTCGGCGCGCTGATCGCCGTCGCCTCGTCCTTCCGCGACATCCCCACCGACTCCAGCACGGTGCTCGTCGGCGAGGTGGGGCTGGGCGGCGAGATCCGGGCGGTGAGCCAGATCGAGTCGCGCCTGAAGGAGATCGCCAAGCTGGGCTTCACGCAAGCCGTAGTGCCCAAGATCAACACGAAGGGCGTCACGGTCCCCAAAGGCCTGAAGGTGACGGGCGTAGAGCGACTGCAC
>JBCCMF010000101.1:0-13344 GCA_039026435.1 Bacteroidota bacterium | reverse complement strand
GAGAAGGGCATATTTAGGGCGCTGCAAAACGTGGAGGCGTTCTGCCGTGTCCAACCTATCAACAGAGGCGGAGGTATCGGGTGGGATTCGGGCGCGGACCTCTCACGAGACACCTTGTATGCGGTCGGGGAGCCGGTGTAGCTCGTCATATTCCACCGGTCACCCCTCCGCCCTCGGTCCTGTGGGGCGATAGTAGGAAGGATCGGGGCAGTGGTCAGCTGACATTCGCTACCGGGGAAATGCGCCGCGTTGATTGCCGCCCGTTCCTAGAGAAGCGCGCTCTCAACGCTGAAGCCGTGGCTTCGCCCGAGCTGCCCAGCGGCTAGCCGCGCCTTCGTCATCGAGCCCACGCCCGAGTTCATGCGCGCCTTCAACCGCACCTTCGGCCCCGATAACGTGATGATCGAGAGCGAGTGAGCCTTGTGTTCAAAGCATCTCCCGAAAGGCCTCGGGGGTGAGGACTTCCACTTTCGGGAATTCGACCGTGCGTAAGGTGTCGAAGTGCCTATCGTACGTGATGACAGCGTGGCCACGTCCCGCCACCGCGCAGTCCACGAACTTGTTGTCATCCGCGTCTTCAGCGACCAACCGCCAATGGTACCGAGGCTCAGCCCAGATCACCGATGGCAGGTTCGTGAGCACGCCCATAAGGTCACGCGCCCAGCGATCGTCCATCTCTCGGCTGACCACCTCTTCGTACTCCAATGCTATGCCCGTTGATACCAAGAGGTTGTATTGTTCATCGAGCAAAGCCCGGAATAACCAGTGGTATGGCGAGCGAGGCGAGATGGAGACCAACATCACGTTGGTATCAACAACTACGCGCAAGCGCGTCACGGCTGATTGGGGGTACGACGATAGTGCTCGCGTGCCATTCTGTGGAAATCAGCATCGGTCCACCCTTTTTCCTCAGTCACCTGAGCAACCCCTCCAACGAGACGCTCAGCGAAGAAATGCGCGATCATGCGCCGAATCGCAATCCAGTCCTCATCAGGTAGATCCGTCCGCTCGAAGAGCGCCAGTAAGTCAAGCTGCGCCTGTGTCAACGTATGGGCATTCCGCATTTTACCCTCTGGATGTGCTTATCGGTGCGACTGAGGAAACGATACATGCCCGTTTTTGATCTCGTAGATGTGCGCTGATGTATTGGCAGCCGTCACCCCGCCGCCGTCGGTCCCGTCGGGCGGTAATGCGTGGGGTCGGGTGAGTGGTCGGCTTGGTGCTGTTGGTACAGGGCGATGAAGCGGGCGACGGCCTCGGCGTAGCCCGGGCTGAGGCGGTACAGCTGCCCCTCCCGGCGATGCACCACAGCCTGCGTCGGCTCCTTGGGCAAGGCGCGGTACGGGCGTTGGAAGAACCACTCTTGCGAGTACGCTACCTGCTTGCCGAAGCGCTCCACGCGCAGGTAGCCGTGAGGCCACACGTCGACCACTTGTAGCACCTCGGCAGCATCCATATTGCGCTCGTCTAGGAACGCCTTGATGAACCGACGGCGAGCTTGCTTCAAGTCAGTCACCACGAAGAAGTCACCAACCTCAACGTTGACACTACGGTCGGCCCGCTCGAAGTCGATGGCTGTGCCGCAGCAGCGTACGAGCTTCGCCAGCACATCCGCGAGGCGCAGTTCGTGCGTGAACGACGCCGTATCGTCGCGGTGGCGCTCCAGCGTGGTGTTCAGGCCCTTGAGTTCAGCCAGGCGCAAGGGCGCGTCAGTGCTGGGCAGGTCGCGGAGCAGCTCTTCGATGGCACGGGCAATGACATACGTCAGCGTGTCGTGCTCGATGTCGGTCAGCGGCTCAAACTGCATCGGCAGCTGGATCCGCAGCGCCGCTTCGTCCAGCGTGAGCCGATGCGCCGCGTTGGCCACCAGCGGCTGCAGCTCGTCCTGCGCGGCGGCTGAGAGCAAGCCGGCATCGCGCAGCAGGTGGTAGAGGCCATACCCAGCAATCGGGTCGGTGTAGAACGCTTCGAGCACCTCGTTACGTGCCACTTCCTGCTTGCGCCGCCGCTCTAGCCACGACGGTCCGTCTAACCATCCCACAGTTCGGTCACTCGTTGATTCATAGTGCGATGCAAGGTAACCGCTAGGCGCCCGGCATGCCGGACGGGTGGGCGTTTTTCTCCAGGCGCGCTTTCCACAAGCCGTACAGGCTGATGACGAGCCAGAACCCCTCGATGACGGCGGCCGACAGGTTGAAGGCAAACCACAGCGAGACCAAGATGCATGCCGCGCCTACCGCGTTGAGCGCCGAGTAGGCCGGGGCGCGCAACGAGAGGCGGCCTGCCTGTAGCAGCGCGTAGGCTACAATCAGCAGCGCCACGCCTACGTTGCCCACGAAGTCATACCACGCGTAGGTCATCGGTCACTGTACCCGGTGCCGCTTGGACGGGGGCGCGTCTTCGCTCTCCTGCCTCGCCTCGCGCAGCCGCTCTTCTAGCGTCTCGATCTGGTCCAGCAACGGCTGCTGCGCCTCGGCAATGCGTGTTTTGATGATCGTATCGAGTTCCGATGTCGTCAGCGTTCGGTCGGTGCCTGGTTGGTTGGTGCTCTGCTTAGCCTGGTACATGTAGAGGGCTGTGAAGAGCACAAGCACAATGACCACGATGAAAAACAGGGTAGCAATCAGCGCCATCTACACCACCTGCCTTGCTATGCCTCGAAGCGGCTGGGGAAGTGCTCCTCCAGAATCCGGAGCAGGGCCTCTTCGGTGAGGGGCTTGTTCTCGAACCTGCGGATGGCGGGGTTTTGCTCGGCCGCCTCGCGGTCATCCGGGTTGAGCGAGGTGGTCAGCATCACCACCACCACATCGGCCTTCTGGTTATCAGCCAGGGTGGAGTAGCGCTCCAAGAACTCCCAGCCGTTCATGCGCGGCATGTTGATATCCAAGAAGATGATATCGGGCTGCGGGTAGCTTCCACTCTCGGCCACCGTCGTGAGGTAGTCCAACGCGGCCTGCCCGCTCTGGACAGCCGTGACCGATTTGGTGACGCCTGCTTCCTCTATCACGAGCGTATGCAGGAAGTTATCGGCTTCGTTGTCGTCGATCAGCAGAACACTATCTAGAATCGGGGTCATCACGACGCGGCCACGTTGGTGGGAATCGAAAAGTAGAAGGTACTGCCTGTGCCCACTTCGGACTCTACCCAGATGCGGCCACCGTGCAGCTCCACGATCTTGCGGCAGTTGGCCAGCCCGATGCCCGTCCCCTCGTACTCGCGCGACGTATGCAAGCGCTGAAAGATAAGGAAGATGCGTTCCTGATGCTCTGGCGCGATGCCGATGCCGTTGTCGGCGATAGCAAAAATCCGCTCCTCGCTCGTGGTCTCGACCGAGATCTCCACACGTGGCAACACGCCATCCCTGTGGAACTTGAGCGCATTGGAGATCAGATTCAGGAAGAGGCTGTGCAGCTCCGTCTTGTAGCCGCGTACACGCGGTAAGGTGGTAGTGATTGCAATCTCGGCGTCGGTGCGTTGGATCTGGGCGCTCAAGTCGGCCATCACGGATTGGATGACCTTACTGATGCTTATGGCCGTCTCTTGCCCGTAGCGCCCGATCCGCGAGAAGCCCAGTAAACCCACGAGCAGGTCGCTCATGCGCTCGGCGGACTGCCCCATGAACTGTAGGTACTTCAGGCCGCGCTCATCGAGCAGGTGGATGTAGTCGGTCTGGAAGCGCGTGCTGAAGCTGGTGATGGTGCGGAGCGGCTCCTGGAGGTCGTGCGAGGTGATGTAGGCAAACTGCTTCAGCTCCTCGTTATTCTCCATCAGCTGCGCCTGCACCTCCTTCAGCTCGTTGATGTTGACGAAGCTGATCACCACACCGTCCACGCGACCTTCGCTGTTGCGAAAGGGAGTTATCTTGACGAGATACCAGTTGTCGTCGTCGTCGGCCACCTCAAACTGGTGCGCTTGCGTAGAGCGCATGACCTCCTTGGCGCGGTCCAAGATCTCTTGGCTGTCGCGCTCGCCGAAGTTGCTGGTGAAGTGCGCAATCGGGCGGCCGATATCGGTGGTGCGGAGGTTGAACTGCGCACGGATGGCGGGCGTCAGCTTGCGGATGCACATCTCTTCGTCTAGGAAGACAGTGCCGATCTCTGTGCTCTTGAGCAGGTTGTCCATATCCGCATTGAGGGCCGCCAAGTCCTCAATCTTCTGCTGATACTCGGAGTTGACCGTCAACAGCTCTTCGTTCAGGCTCTGCAACTCCTCGTTTGTGCTTTGCAGCTCTTCGTTGGCCGCGAGCAGCTCCTCGTTAGTGGCTTGCAGCTCTTCGTTGGTCGTCTCCAACTCCTCGATGGCGGCCTGAAGACTCTCTCGCGTCGTCTTCAGCTCGTGCTCCATCTCCTTCATGCGGAGGGCGTCGGCATCGCTGAGGTCGGACGCCGTTACCGTTGCAATGCCCACTTGCACCTCTTGCGGGATAAACAGCAAGAGGAAGCGCGCATTGCGGCCGAGTGCGCCTCCGCCTGCAGGACACACCAAGATGTTGAAGACCAGGGTGCCTTCGGTCTCTTGCATGCGCACCTGCTTGCACAACACCCGCTCTTGTTGCTTCTGGGCCTTGCGGATGGACACGCCGAGCATCGCGCCCACCTGTGAGGGCAGCAGCTTGAGCAGATTGATGGTGAAGCCTCGCTCGGGCAACACGATGAACCGGCTGACTTCGCCCGTCGCCTCCAGGATGTCAAAGTCGGCGTTCACGTAGAAGCCCGCCATCCCCCACTCCTCCATCACCGCCTCGCTCACGATCTCGGGCAGCGGGTTGGAAGTTGCGCCTCGCGGCGGCGCCTCGCGGTCTTCGCGTATGGTATCGGGATAGCTCAGTGGCGCGAGATTCAGGCTGCGCACCATCTGGGTATTCCGATAGAGCCGAGCGCGCCTGTCCACCACGTCGAAGACGGTGTCGTAGTCGTGCAGTGTCTCACTGGGCCCCAGCATGAGCGTACCGCCAATGTCCAGCGCATAGTGCAGCATCCCCACCACGCGGCGCTGCGCTTCGGGGTTGAGGTAGATTAGCACGTTGCGGCACGTGACCAGATCGATGGAGCGGAACGGCGGGTCGCGCAGGATGTCGTGCTGGCTGAAGATGACCATCTTTCGGATGGACTCGACGACCTCGTACTCGTCGCCCTGGCGCACGAAGTACTCAGCGAGCCGCTCAGGCGTGACGTCGGCTACGATGCTCTCGGGGTAGACCGCCTTGCGAGCGATGTCCAGACTTCCGGCTTGGAGGTCGGTGGCGAAGATCTTTACCTCGCGATGCATCCGCTGCCGCTTCATGGCCTCGCGTAGCAGGATGGCGATGGTGTACACCTCCTCGCCTGTGCTACAGCCCACCACCCAAACCCGGATCGGCGTGCTTTTGCCATCGCCGCTGGCTTCGACGAGGGCGGGCACGACCTTCGCCTCAAAGACGTTCCAAATTTCTGTGTCTCGGAAGAACTTGGTGACGCCAATCAGAAACTCGCGGCAGAGCACGTCAATCTCGTCCGGGTGCTGGTAGATGTGCTGCAGGTAGGCCTGCAAGTTGGCGCTCTTGGTGATGCTCATGCGCCGCTCGATGCGCCGTGCCAGCGTAGGCCGCTTGTACTGGCTAAAGTCGAGCTCGCGCGTGTGGTAGATATGGCTGATGATGCGCTGGAAGCTCTTGTCTTCCTCATCCGCCTCGGTGTCCCAGACGACGGCGCCCCCCGGGAAATCGATGAACTGCAGGATCTCCTTCGGCAAGATCTCCACAGGGCTGATGAAGTCGGCCAGGCCCGTGCGCAGTACGCTCATCGGCATGCCGTCGAACTTGGCCTGCTCGGGGCTCTGTACCATGACGGTGCCGCCCGCTTCTTTGACGGCACGTGCGCCACGGGTGCCGTCGCTACCCGTACCGCTCAAGATGACGGCGATGGCATTCTCGCCTTCTTCCGCGGCCAGCGACTGGAAGAAGATGTCGATGGGCAACGTCAGCGCTTGGCCTTCGGGGCGATCGCGCACGATCAGCGCCCGCCCATCCAGCGTGATGATGGTGTTGGGCGTGATCAGGTAGATGCTGCCCGGCTCAATGACCATCCCGTTGATCACTTCGTGGATGGGCAGCCGCGTGTTGCGGGCCAGCAGCTCTGCCATCATCGTCTTATAGTCCGGCGAGAGGTGCTGGATGATGATGAAGCTGTGCGGGCACGCCTCGGGTACGTTGTCGAAGAAGGCTTTCAGCGCTTCCAAGCCGCCCGCACTGGCGCCGATGCCAACTAGGCGAAACGCAGATGCACGGTTTGCTTCTTGACCGTTCTCCGATGGGGCAGGTGCGGTTCCTGCTGTGGAATCGCTCATGGTGGGGGCGTTAGGGCGTAAATAGGCGCACGCGCACGCGCGGGGCGCCTAACATACGAAATTGAGACTCGGCACGCCCGATACGCGATGACTTTGCCGATCCGGCTGCCTCGTACTGCTACGATTGGGGTTTTCCCCTAGGCACCTCGCTTGGCCTGACGGCCCCAGGCCAAATCCGCTGCGGGCTCCTTCAGACGGCTCTGCCCGGCATGCAGGCGGCGAGGCCTCAGATGAGGGGAGCATGGCCCGGTGCTACCAGAAGCGATCGACGCCTCCGTCTTCGTCGGCCTCAGCATTGGGCTCTGCCCAATCATCCCACCCCTCCGTGGGCAGGGAAGCTGGCTCTGGGGCTGGGCGAGGGGCTCTGGATACAGGCGGTGGCGGCGTTTCCGGTGCGAACTGCATGAACGCGTCGGTGTCATCGCGAACCTCGCTCGGCGGTTCGTAGGCCAGCGCGGGGGCGGCGGCGGGTGGCTTATCCAGTGCAACAGCCCCAGCGCCCGCCGACGTACCGTCGCCCATGCTGGCAGCGGCGAGCATGCCATCGCCGGAGATCGCGAGCTGCATGTCGCTGACCTCCACGCGTTTGCGCTGGCCGTCGCCTTGGCCCGCTCGCTGACGCTTGGGCGCGCCTTGCATGCTGACCTGACCTTCCAGTTGGGCGCCCGCTTCAATGGCGAGCGTCCCGGCATGCACGTCGCCACGGACGCGTGCCTCGGCGCAGAGTCTCACGCTTTCCTGCACATGCGCGCTGCCTGTGAGGCTGCCCAAAATGTGCATGCTCTTGGCTTGTACATGCCCGATGATCGAAGCCTGCTCAGCGATGTACACGTGGCCATCTACCTGTACGTCGCACTGTAGTTGCCCTTCTACGCGAAGGTCATGCTCTACTCTCAGCGTGCCGCCACTCAGCACCGTCTCTGTGCCGATGGTCGTGACCACGTCTGGTGGGAATGCGGGCTGAGCCCGTTGCTTTTTCATCGTACGTCACCTGATGATAAAGGTGGCTGTGCAGTGGGGATGCACGAGAAAAAGCCAAGGCTTGTGGGGAAAGGCTCGGCTGTGCGTGAATTACCACGAGTCGGTCTCGGCTTGGTCCTGTAGGCTCACAACCGTCTGTGCATTGCCTATGTCGAGGCCTATGGCAACGCTGCCACTGGCTCCGGCCAAACTGGCTGAACGAGCGCAGTACCCGGCACTGGCCAGCGTGAGCGCGTCGTCCACCACGTGCACATCGAGCACGCCGTCAAATTCCTCGAGGAAGCAATCGTACAGGTCGCTGTAGAGGGCGCCGCCGCCCGCCAGCAGCAGGGTCCCGCTGCGGTCGAAGTCCTCGTCTTGCCAGGTGTTGCGCAGCGCAGGCGAGATGACGTCTTGGTAGTATCGGCGCAGCGCGCGCTTGCGCAGGTCTTTCAAGTCGATCTTGCGACGGTTCAGGACGATGGCTCCCTTGCGGAAGGCCGAGTCGAACTGGTGCTCGGTGCGAAGGCCGAGGTAGTGCGTCTCCATCAGCTCGCGCATGGCCAAGTCCACCGCGTGGCGGATGCCGCTCACACTGAGCATCGTGCGCTGCACAATGCCAGACTCGCTGCTGAGGCACGCCTCGAACGTCCCGTACCCTACGCTGGCCATGAAGAACGGGCCTTTCTGCCTGCGCGGGCCTTTGCGAGCGCCAATGATACACCCGATGACTTCAGGAATCACATCTACCTTGTGAATCGAGATGCGGCGCGTCTGCCGGCCGTGGCCTCCATAGGGCGCCGTGTCGTGGGCAATGTCGAGGCTCTCACCTACCTGGCCTGCCACCAGGCCCCTGTTGATCTGGTAGGTGGAGAAGGGGAAGCCCACGGTCAGCGTGATCGGCTCATCGACTTGCGTCGAGGCCACCAGCAGCCCCGCCTTCAGGAGGAGCTGGTAGTCGAGCTCTTCAGGCGAGCTGTTGATCGCCTTGTGCGGCGAGGTTCCTTCGTTGAGCGCCAGTTGACCTATGATGTAGCCGTTGTCACCGTGGTACAGGCGGATGCCATTCAGCAGATCGGAAGCCACATTACGCAGTTCGCTGTTGTGACTTTCGACCACGCTGGGGAAACGCAGTTGGTTCATTATGGGGAAGTTCAGGTCTGGGTACAGATGTAGGGAGCTGTAGGCAACACGCCTGGATGAGTGCAGTGGCGCATTGGGGCAGGGCTACTCGTGGGCGCTCGCAACCTGCGTAATTCAAAATAAGCAGTCGTTCCGCGCTTTTTAAGCGTGGATACCACTACTTCTGCACAACTTAAGCACAAATTGGGGGAAGCACCTATTGAATCGACCTGTTTTGTCTAAAAAGGTTGATGCTGATTGCGCTGTGCCGGAGATGCGCGCTGCTATTGCGGGATCGTTACTGTATCGGTCCGACTTTCAAATGAGGCGTGAGGGCCAACGCGGCGAAAACGCTAGACGGCCGCGCCCACGTCACTGAGCCTTACGCCAGCAAGGCCCATCGCATCGTACGTGGCACCAGCAAACGCAGCGTTGCTTGCTTCCACCTCGGCCATGATGGATTTGGGGCCCTTGTACTTGAAGCCCTCCAACTGCAACCCCTTGGCAATGGTAGGCAGGCTCATCCAACTCGGCTGGCAGTCGATCTTATGGTCCTCGTTGTGCCACCGGTCGAACGGGGTCCCGTGGCGGTCATGGCGGCTCTGGCTCATCTCCATGTGGAGCGTGCGGTTGATGCCTTTGATCGCCTTGGCGGGCCGCACGCGCTGGGCATGTCCGTCGCTGTTGACGTACGTGCCGACGGTCTCCACCAGCATGGCGGCCGGTAGCGCGGCATCGGCCACGGAGAGCGTGGCGTTGGTGGTGTTGTAGTAGTGCAGGATGACGGGTATGTCCTGCAACTCCTCGGCACTGAACACGCCAGCAGCCACCGGGTCGTCTTCGAGCACGTACACTGCTTTGATGGCACCGCTGGCCAGCTTGCTTCGGACGAGCACCTCGTCGATGGGGTTGATGCCGAGGCGTTCGCAGCCTTGCGCGTTGGGCGTACGGTCGTCGGTGCGCAGCCAGTTGTCGCCGTGGCCTGCCTCTGTGTGCGGGATGTACACGGGTGCGCTGGCACCGAGCGCATCGGCCAGCTTGGTCAAGAGGTAGTTGTCCTCCACCGTGGCATATGCCGAGCCGATGAACAGCACCTCGCTGCCCTCCACGCCGCGCAGCACCTCGACGGCGCGGGTGTAGGCCGAGCGCCAGTCGGCAGGGCGCCCGCCGATGCTGGGCCCGCCCGGGCGGTTCTCGTTGAACTTGTGATAATCGAGGCGGTCTTCGTCAGCCAGCCAGTACTCGTTCACGTCCATGTTCTGGCGCGGCACGATGTTGAGCACCAGGTTGTCCTTCACCCAGTAGAAGCAGTTTGAGCCCTTGGCGTTGGTGCTCGTGATGGACGGCGTCTTGCTCACCTCCCAGGCGCGCGCCTTGAAGCGGTAGTCTCGCGACGTCAGCGCCCCCACTGGGCAGATGTCGATGACGTTCATCGAGTACGGCTCGTCGAACTCGGTGCCCGGAGGCGTCATCGGGTAGTTGCGCACGCCACGCCCGATGATCGTCAGCTGGTAGCTCTCGGAGATCTCATTGGTGAAGCGCACGCAGCGCGTGCAGTTGATGCAGCGCTCGCCGTCGAGCATGACGCGGGGGCCAAGCGGAATTTTCTTCGGCTTGTTGACCTTCTTGAACTCGAAGCGCGACCCCTCGGGGCCGTACTTGAACGCTTGGTTTTGCAGCGGGCACTGCCCCGCCTGGTCGCAGATGGGGCAATCGAGCGGGTGGTTGATCAGCAAGAACTCCAGGGTGTTCTGCTGCGCCGTCTTCACCAGCTCACTGGTCCGATGCGTACGGACTACCATCCCGTCGGAGAGCGGCATGGTGCAGCTGGTCTGGAGCTTCGGCATGAAGCGGATCTGCTGCACGCCGTTCTCGTCCAGGATAGGCTCACGCGTGGCGCGGTCAAACGCGGGCATCCCCACCTCGACCAAACACTGCCGGCAGTTGGCCGGGGCCGACATGGCGGGGTGATAGCAGAAGTGCGGTAGCTCTACGCCGCTACTCAGGCAGAACTGCAGCAGCCCCTCCTTGTCGTCGTACTCGTAAACCTGATTGTCTATCGTGACTTTCGCCATAAAACGTGCTTCTTCGCTTCGCCGCCCGAGTCGTATGATACCGTTAGCGCAATGCGCGGGTCCTCTAGCTCAGGCCGTCGCTTGGGGTTTCTCGATGAGCGCACCGTAGGCGGTGATCCACATCTGCTGCTTCGGCTGGAGGTCCATCGCCTCGATCTCCTCGGGCGTCTTGCCCGCATCTTCGGCGAGGTGCTCCTGGGCCTCTACCGAGTGCGTCTTCACTTCAAAGTAGCCATCCAGGATGACGCGCCGCCCGCTGACGTCCATCGGGAAGGTGAAGGCGTAGGCGCCCGTCTGCGTGCGGTCTACCATCACGCGCACGGTCTCGCCATCACCGATGTCGAGCGTTAGCCAGCAGCCTTTCATCTGGCAGATCTTGACGATGGTGCCTTCCACCTTGACGTTTTGCGCTTCGTAGGTGCCGGGCTCCGCCGCCACCGCTTGTATCGGCAACGCGCCCGTCTCTTCAACGGGTGCGCCGTACGTGTCGTACGCGTCCGGGCGAGGTGCCTGCTCTACGTCGGCGGGCTGTTGGCAGGCTGCGAGAAGGAAAACGCCAAGGAAGAAAGTGAGTAGTCTCATGGTATCGTAAATGGTTAGTAGGGGAGTTCATCGACGCCGTGGAAGATCTCCTCCGGCGTCAGCGTAATGCCGAGGCATGCGATGACAATCGCCTCGTTGTTTAGGTAGCCGAGTTCGTACAACTGCTCGCCCGTGCGCTGGCGGCTCTCGATGGCCCGCGTCTCCGGGTCGATGGTAAGGTACGCGCCCAGGCTGTCGATCTGAATATACTGACTGGCCTTCGTTCCGCGGTCGTATTCCCGCGTCGAATCGGACAGCACCTCGATGATCACCGTCGGGTTTTCGAGCGTGCCCGGCCGCTCGCCCGAGAACTCAGGCTTGCCGCACACGACCACGATGTCAGGGTAGCCATACGCATCGCCTTTGCCCATGCGCGTTCGCAGCGTTGCGAGAAAGATATGGCAGCGCTGGTCAGCCAGCTTGTTGCCGATGGTTCTCGTGAGGTTAGAGACTACCTGGGTGTGCCGAGGCGAGGCTCCTGCCATCGCGTAGACTTGGCCATACACGTACTCCCACCTGCGCTCGGATGCGTTGTCGAGCGCGAAGTATTCGGTTGGGGTGATATCGGACAGGGCGGCGTGGGCCATGACGTTCAAGTGCTTATCGGATGAGGCCGCCTACGACTTCGTAGTCCTTCGAGGCACCGTCGCCCCCAACGCCGTCGCCGCCAAGACCGTCGCCGCCGACGGGGAAGACGCTGGCGCGGCACTTCGCCTCGAACTCGTCGCGGAAGCGCGGTATGGTGTTGCGGACGGGCCACGACGCGGCATCGGCCAAGGCGCACACCGTGCGGCCCTCCATCTGGTCGCAGAGGCTGAGCAGGATGTCGAGGTCGCGCATGGTGCCTTCGCCATCGTCGATGCGGGTGACGAGGTTTTCGAGCCAGCCAGTACCCTCACGGCACGGCGTACACTGACCGCAGCTCTCGTGGTGGTAGAAGTGCGTCACGCGGCGTAGCCACGACACCATGTCCACCGACTCGTCCATGATGAGCATGCCGCCCGTGCCGAGCAGGGAGCCCGCCTCCCGCAACGAGTTGGAGTCCATCGTCACGCCCTCAATCATGTCGGCGCGGAGGACGGGGACGGAGCTGCCACCGGGGACCACGGCTTTCAGCTTCTTGCCGTTCCGCATGCCGCCGCACACCTCGTAGATGAGATCGGTGATGAGCATGCCCGTGGGGTACTCGTACACGCCGGGCTTGTTGATGTGGCCGGAGATGCCGTAGAGCATCGGCCCCGGGTGGCCGGGGGCGCCGATGTTCTTGTAGACCTCGCCCCCGTGCTTGAGGATGAGCGGGACGTGCGAGAGCGTCTCGACGTTGTTGATGGTCGTCGGCATGCCCCAGATGCCTTTCTGCGCAGGGAACGGCGGCTTGATGCGCGGATAGGCGCGCTTGCCCTCTAGCGAGTTCATCAGGCTCGTCTCCTCGCCGCAGATGTAGGCACCCGCGCCCTTGTGGATGACGATGTCGCAGGTGAAGCCGCTGCCCATGATGTTCTCGCCCACGTAGCCCTTGGCGTAGGCCTCGGCGAGCTGGCGCTCCATGTGGCGGATCCAGTCGGCGTACTCGCCGCGCACGTAGAGGTAGCAGGCGCGGCACGTCATGGCGTAGCACGCCATCAGCATGCCCTCGAAGAGCAGGTGCGGGTTGTACTCGAAGATCTGCCGGTCTTTGAACGTGCCCGGCTCGCTCTCGTCGCCATTGCAGCACAGGTAGCGCGGCTTCTCGGGATCGACGGGCGGCATAAACGTCCACTTCAGGCCCGTGGGAAAGCCCGCGCCGCCGCGCCCGCGCAGCCCGCCGAGCTTGACCTCGTCGGTCAGCCGTTTCTGGTCCCAGTCGTCGTTGGTGAGCACCTTGCGCAACTGCTCGTAGCCGCCATTCGCCTCGTAGACCTCCAGCTTATGCAGGTCTTTGATGGCTGGCAGCAGCAGGCGCTGGTAGTTGCGCCAATCGCCCGCCTTCGTTGTTCCAGCTTCTACTTCCATGACTCCTCTACAACAGTTCGATACATGTGTCTACGTTCAGGCGCGCCTACTTCAAGTTGGCTTCTACAGGTTCAAGGTATAGGGAAATGGCTTCTCGGATGTTCGCAAGCGCCTCCTCACGGGTCTCGCCCTCGCTGATGCAGCCCGGCAGAGCGGGCACATGAACCGTGGCGCCTCCTTCATCGCTAGGCTCCAATACAGCCTCTACAGTCATACGCTCTCCTCCACACGATGTGATACTATTGCTTCGGGGACAGCCTTGCCCTGCTCCACTATAGCGGTAAGCACG
>JBCCMF010000100.1:0-13418 GCA_039026435.1 Bacteroidota bacterium | reverse complement strand
GGGTAGCGCGCTTCCCCGACCGCGACCTGGAAGCCCTGCGCCTGTCCTGGCGCGAGTGGCTCTTTGGCAGCGCACCGGGGCGTCCAGACCTCGTGCCGGGTAGCGCCGCCGCGCTCATGCAGCGCGAGGCTGAGGCGGACGAGGCAAGCCGTTAAGCATCAACCAAGGGCGTGTCGAAGCGCTGCACGGACGCGACCAGCTCTTGGCGTTGCGGGGCGTCCATCGTGCACAATGGGAGGCGAAACACCTCCGCGATCAAGCCGCGCTCCGCCAGGGCGGTCTTGATGGGCAGCGGGTTCGTCTGGATGAAGCACGCGTGCATCATCGGCAGCAGGCGGTCGTGCGCCGCGCGCGCCGTGAGCACATCGCCGTCGAGGGCGGCGTGCACGAAGTCGTTCATCCGCCACGGATACAGGTTGGCCAGCACCGAGACTACGCCCACACCACCTGCCTGGATGAGCGGCAGCGTCATCGCATCGTCGCCCGAGAGTACAGCGAAGTCGCTGGGCACCTGCGCGATGACGCTGGTGATTTGCTCCAGCGAACCGCTGGCCTCCTTCACCGCCACGATCTGCGGATGCTGTGCCAACGCGGCCACGGTCTCCGGGTCAATGTTGACAGCGGTACGTCCCGGCACGTTGTATACCATCAGCGGCAGCCCGCCGTGCTCGGCGAGGTGCAAGAAGTGCGCGCGCAGCCCGGACTGCGTCGGCTTGTTGTACGCTGGCGCTGCTACCAGCGCGGCATCCGCGCCCAGGCGAGCGGCTTCCTGTGTCAATTCGAGGGCTTCCTGCGTGCTGCTGGAGCCCGTGCCCACGATCACCAAGGCGCGGCCGCTCACGTAGCGCACGACGTGTTTGATCAGGTCCGTCCGCTCGGCGCGCGTGATGGTGGGGTTCTCGCCCGTGGTGCCGAGCAGCACGATGCCGTCGATGTGGGCATCGAGTTGACGGTCCAGCAGCTGATCGAGCGCGGGGTAGTCGATGGCGCTATCCGTGGTGAATGGCGTAACGATAGCGGTATGGCAGCCCTGTACCGACAGGGCATGGGTAAGCTGTGACATCGGGTGTTTGATAGGTTTGAAAGTAGTCCTCAGTTCTTCGAGTTGAAGAACGTGTCGGTCATAAAGTCGTCCATGCTGTAGCAGCCGGAGCGGCCGTGTAGCCATCGGGCCGCATCCAGAGCGCCACGGGCGAAGCCGTCGCGGGTGCGGGCGGTGTGTCTGAGCTCGATGGCATCCACTTTGCTATCGAACACCAACCCATGTGTGCCCGGGATGTACCCGCCACGCAGGACGCCCCAGTGAAGTTCATTGGGATAAAGTTGACGGTCGGGCAGTGCGGTGACCAGCGTGTCTTTGCTCGGCAGATGCCGAAGGGCACGCTCGGCCGTCTGCAGCGCCGTGCCGGAGGGCGCATCGGCCTTGAAGCGATGGTGCGCCTCGTAACCGTACACATCATAGCCCGCCGCCGACCGCATGATCTTCGTCACCTGCTCCACCGCTCGCCAAAACAGCTGCACGCCGATGGAGAAGTTGGCCGACCACAGCACCCCCACGTCATTCGCCTCGGCCAACGCCTGCACTTCGGGGATGCGCTCGTGCCAGCCTGTGGTGCCGGTGACCACGCTGACATCGCGCTCGGCGAGGAGGCGGATGTTGTCCACAACCATCTGCCCATGGGTGAACTCGATTGCGACCTCCGTTCCCGCAAAGGTCGCTGCCTCCAACGCCGAGCGGCTGTCAATTCGCTGTGTCACCGTGCAGTTGTGCGCCTCGGCCCAGTGGTCGACCATCTGGCCCATGCGCCCATACCCTACGATGACAATATCCATTGGCTGTCTCCATGCGCGTAATGCCTGTGACAGGCAATGAACGGCCGCAAAACTATCGACACTGCTGAGGCGGCTTCTACTTTCTCCTGATAAAAGTTGGAAATCACGCTATCTTGTTTGAAATGAAACTATGTGCCTGATTTCAAACCATGACCACCATCGCCGACGCGCTCCGCCCGATCCTCAGCGCCAACGATCATCTGCGCTTCGGGCTATCGTACCGCCTCTACAACCTGACGCAACTCGCCAACTACCTGCACCCGTTGGTGGAGGCACGAACGCAGAAGCCCGTGCGCCCATCGGCCATCGTAACCGCGCTCTCCCGCATCCAGCGCGACCTCACCGAGCAGGTGCCCGACCGCACGCACTTCCAGATCGACAACGTCGGCATCTCCTCCGGGCTCACCACCGCTACGTTTTTCAAGGAGCCGAGCGTGCAGCAGCAGATTGCGCAGGTATCCGAGCACTTCCGAGGGCAGGGCGGCTTCTTCCACTTCACCGAGAGCACCTACGAGATCACGGTATTCTACGACGCCGCCTTCGCCGCTCACTTCGTCGAGCGCGTCGTGGCCACACCGAAGTACGTGGCGCATCACGTGGCGTGCGTCAGCGTTCGCTTCTCCGAGCGCTACATGGACACGCCCGGGCTGCTCTTCGCACTGATGCAGCAGATCCACTTCCAGCGCATCAACCTCATCGATATCTCGTCCACGTTCACCGAGTTCAACTTCTACGTAGCCGAGGACCAGGTCCGCACCGTCTTCAACACGCTCCACGACAGCTTCCTCAGCCGCCGCCCCCGTGCGTTTCTATGAGGTGATCAGTTGGAGGTGCTTCTTTACAGCGTCTAGATATGCCTTCAGCCCGGTTTTCTCGCCGCGTTTGCGGAGTGTGTCAAGCGAGGTGTCTTGCCAGCACGCAGCTTCTCGGGTTGGGGCGCTTCCCGTCAATTTATGCAGTGCACGCTTAGCGTTTTTCTGTGCTTGATCCGGTTGAGCATCTAGCTGATGTGCCTCGGTACAGGGGTTAAAGCCAAGACGCTGGCGCTCGGCTTTCAGCGCACGCTTTTCTTCTTCCGAACATGGCTCGAAGCCGTTAAGGACCCAAGCCTCCCGTTTTGCGCGGGGGAGAGCAAGCACGATCCTGAGTGTGATGTCTTTGTTCTTTGACGCGACCCGCTCCAGACTCGCCTTTCGTTGGTCTGCCTCTCGTTTGTCCAGGTCGCGGACAAAGATGACGGCATCAGTGGGATTCTTCAACGCCTGGGCTATCAAGTGACCGAGCACACGCTGAGCCGCGACGGCGTCATAGTCGCTCACGACGCGTTTTCTAAATCCTGTGTAGGCTTTCGGCAACTTGCTCGCCCCAGCCCAACTCGTGAACGTCGTTGTTGGATCAACCCCACGCCAGCTTCGCATTTCGTCGAGCAACTCGGCGTTCAGCCAGTCCTTATCCTCTCTCAGCACACGATCTGCCAACTCACGCGCAATTTGTGCATCTGCAGGCGCTTCGGCAATCAGCACGAACTCACGCCGACGCATTCGCGGCCTCCAGCACCCAGTCCTCGCCCACAGCACTCCAGAACTCGCCCGTCGTGAGTAGCTTCAAGGCTTCATGTGCGTCTGGGTGCTCCGAAAGTCGCTTGGCCTGAGCGATGCCATCCGTGTCTGCCTTGATTAGATAGATTTCTTCTGGCTCAAGCTCGTCAGCTACGTAAGGCGAATGCGTGGTCATCACGATCTGCAACTCAGGGAAGACGTCGAGCAGCTTGCGCAACTGCTGGATTAACTCGCGCTGGGCCTCCGGGTGAAGGCCTTGCTCAACGTCATCAATGAGTAATAGATCGGGTTCCTCATGACTGAATATCGCTGCAAGGATGCCCAGAGTAACAATAGATCCGTCACTAATAGCTTCAGCAGGCACCCCAGCCCCACTTTTTGTATCAAAGAACAGCTTTTGACCGATTCGGGGCCTTGCCTCTCTATGGCCGATATCAGGCATACGATATGGTTTTACGCGTACACCTTCGATAACAGAGACTACGGATTTGAGAACACTCTGAAGCGTTATAAAATCATCCAGTCTGTCGCCCACAATGAATTGAATTACCGAGGCCAACCCTGTTCCGTCAGGCTCCAGGCGAGGGGGAATGAGTTCAACGTATGATGGCCTTTTGAGGGCTTGTGGGGTTAGTCGAAGAAGAGTGGATTTATAGCGATCATATAGATGCCACAGAGGGGTAGGTGCAGCCGAGTCTTCGCCCCAGCCAGTTCGGTTGTCGCTGTCCCAACCATCTTGGGAGTTCTCAAGAAAATGCTCAAGGAAAGCTGGCTGAGCTAAGTCTGATTGTGATACGTGAAGTGTGACCTTGCAATGGGGTGCCCCAATCCTGAGTATACTGTAATCATAGTTGTTGACGCCGTGTTCTGGTCTTGATGTCACATGATGGACTCCTTGCAGCACGCTCGTCTTCCCAACCCCATTCGGTCCCAGCAACGCCGTCATGCGGCCTAGCTCAATAGTCGTGTCAGCATGATTTTTGAAGTTGACGAGGCGGACGCGGGTAACCATAGCCGTTCAGGGTTGGGCCAACGGAAGCAGTGCTGGAAGATACGCAGCAGAGAGCCTTGTGCCCGCACCGACTTGAGGCATGACACTTCTGGGAGGGTCTCACACGTACTTGTCGCCGCGCACGACTTCAGCGTCTTGCATGTAGACAATGATAGCGTAGTGCTCGAAGTAGCGCTCGGCGATCTCGTCCACGATGGCTTGGCCTACCTCGGGGCTGACGAGCGTTTCGATGCGCGTGTCGGGGCCTTCCCACTCGCTGGCGCGCACGCCGCGTGAGCCTCGGCCGGTAGCTTGGGTCAGCGTGTAGCCGCGTGCGCCCAGGCGCTCCAGCATGCGCAGCAGCCGGTCTTCGAGGATGCGCTCGGTCACGATGGTGACGATTTTCAGCGGGACGGTAGGCATGGCAGCAGGCGGGGCGAGGTGAGCGGTCAGGCGAGGGTCTCGGCCATCCAGTAGTAGAGCGGGATGCCCAGGATGACGTTGAACGGGAAGGTAATGCCGAGCGAAGCGGTGAGGTAGAACGTCGGGTTGGCTTCGGGCAGGGCGATGCGCACGGCGGCAGGCGCGGCGATGTACGACGCGCTCGACACCATCGCAGCGAGCACGGCGCTTCCGGCCACAGAGAGGCCCACGAGTCCGCCCAGCCACACCGCGAGGAAGCCGTGGAAGATCGGTAAGATGATGCCGAAGGCAACGAGGAAGACGCCCACCTTCTTGAGGTCGCGCAGGCGGCTGGCGGCCACGATGCCCATCTCCATCAGGAAGAGCACGAGCGCGCCCTGAAACATCGTCACGAAGAACGGCTCTACGGGCGCGAAGCCCTCCGGCCCCGCCGCCCAGCCGATGAGCAAGCCGCCTGCTAGCAGGATCACGCTGCGCCCGGCCAGCACCTCGTGCAGTGCCTCCTTCCACGAGCCCGCCCGTTCGCCGCGCATGAACGCAATCATCAACGCCACCACGATGGCCGGGACTTCCAGGATAGCCACGAGCGCAGGCATGAAGCCCTCCGGCGCCTGCCCTGTCATCGTCCCGAACGTCGTGGCCACAATGAACGTCACCGCCGAGACCGAGCCGTAGTGCGCCGCTACGGCCGCCGCGTTGACGCGGTCGAACCGCCCCAGTCGCCGCAGCACGTTGTAGGCGATGATCGGCGTGATGACGCCGAGGCCAAACGTCAGTAGTGCCGGGCCAATGAACGCCGACATCGGCGTCTTGCTCAGCTCCACGCCGCCTTTGAGTCCAATAGCCAGCAGCAGGTAGATGGAAAGCGAGTTGTAGAGCGCGCTGGGCAGCTTGAGGTCGCTACGGACGACGGCGGCCAGCACGCCCAGCGCAAATGCCAGGATGACAGGCGAGAGCAGGTTGGACGCCAGGATGTCGAGGTTGTCCATGCAGGGGACGGGGGACAGGTAGAGGGCACAGCGCCCGGAGGTTCGGACTCTTGTGCGCTACCCGCAAGCAGATCGCTCGGAATTCACCCCATTAGTACGGTCTGCAGCATGTGAACCTGCCTCGTGCCTGGGCTTACTATCGGTGTAGCCTTCTCCTACCTGCCTGCGTGACTCATGGCACTACCCGAATCGACCGTCATCAGCATCCGCAACCTCCACAAGGCGTTTGGCGAGAAGGAGGTCCTGCGCGGCGTGAACTTGGAGGTGGAGCGCGGCACGTCGGCGGTGGTGATGGGCGGCTCGGGGTCGGGCAAGAGCGTGCTCATCAAGCACCTCGTGCAACTCTTCCAGCCCAACGACGGCGAGGTGTGGGTCTTCGGCGAGCGGATGGACCAGCTCGACGGCGACGCGCTCGACCAGATGCGGCTGCGCATTGGCTACCTGTTTCAGAGCGGCGCCCTGTTCGACTCGATGGACGTGTACGAGAACATGGCGTTCCTGCTGCGACGACACACCGACCTCAAGGAGGCCGAGATCGCCGACCGCATCGACGAGACGCTGACGTGGGTGAACCTCGCGAACACGAAGCAGCAGTACCCGGCGTCGCTATCCGGCGGGCAGAAGAAGCGCATCGGGCTGGCGCGCTCCATCATCCTCCAGCCTGACATCATGCTCTACGACGAGCCGACGACGGGCCTCGACCCGGTCTCGGTGCGTACGGTCTCTGAACTCATCGTGCGCCTGCGCGACGAGCGTGGCATCACGTCGGTCACCATCACGCACGACCTGCTCTGTGCGGAGATCATCACCGACCGCGCGCACTACCTGCACCTGGGCCAGATCCTGGAGAGCGGCACGCTGGACGAACTGCAAGCCTCCGCCTCGCCCATCCTCCGCAACTTCTTCGGCGCGTAGCGAGTTGGTCACCTAACTCTGATCACGCCGTCCGCTTGTCCCTCACGCACAGGTCGCCGTCACCATGCCCCGTCAAGTCCGCCTCGGTATTCTTGTTGCCACGGGCCTCGTCCTGTTCTCCGTGGTGCTGTTTGGCCTGGCCAGCCGCTCCTTCTTGTTGAGCGACACGTTCATGGTGAAGGCGCGCTACTCCAACGTGGCGGGCTTGCAGCCCGGCGCGGCGGTGCACTTCCAAGGCGTGAACGTGGGCCGCGTGGAGAGCGTGCAGCTGCCGCTGGCGCCGGGCGAGCGGATCGAGGTCACGATGGCGATCAACGAAGAGGCGCGGCCGCTCATCCGCCAGAACACACAGGCGCAGATCAAGAGCGATGGGCTGGTTGGCAACCAGATCGTGGTGCTCGTCACCCCGGCCGATCCCATCACGGCGCTGGTGGAGGCGGGCGGCTACATCACGGGCAACGATCCGTTTGATCTCTTCGCCATCTCCGACAAGGCGCTGGCCTCGGTGGCCAACTTTGAGCGGGCCGCGATGGCGTTCGAGACCATCATGCGCGACATCCAACGCGGTGAAGGCACCATCGGGCGCCTCATCTACGACCCCGAGCTCTACAACAGCTTCGTCCAGACGAGCACCTCGACGCAGACGGCCCTGGACCAACTCACGCGTAACACCGAGGCGATGGTCGCGGTGGTAGACCAGGCGACCTCCGGTGTCGAGGCCATCATCGCCAAGATCGACCGTGGCGAAGGGTCGGCGGCGCGCTTCCTCAACGATCCCGAACTCTACGAAGGCCTCGTCTCCACCACCGACACGCTGGAGGTCATCATCGGCAACCTGCGTGCGGTGACGACCAACGCGGACAACATGCTCAACTGGGGCTCGCTCGGCGCCTTCCGGTTTGCCGAGCTGATGGAGGCGGGCAAGCACAACTGGCTCTTCAAGCGCTACTTCGAGGAGCGCGGCTACCAAGAGCCCGCCGACTTCGAGCTGCGCGAGCGCGCCATCGCCGACTCGTACAAGACGCTGCAAGAGCGCGAGCGCGAGCTGTTCGAGTGGGAGCAACGCCTCCAGCGGATCCAAGCGCGCCTCGATGCCGTAGGGCAGCCCGACACGCTGATCGCCCGACCGCTGAGCACCACCAGCCTAGACGACGGGCCCGACGAATAGACCCGATGGAGCAGCCCTCAGCCGTCCACAAACGCCTCACCGCCTTCGAGACCGCCTTGCTGGCGGGCGCCTTTGCGCTGTTTGTGGTGCTGCTGTTCACCCTGGAGGAGTTCCTGAACCCGTTCATTATTGGGATGGCCGGGCTGATCTTGCTCTGGCCGCTGCGTAAGTACCGCACCACGCGGGCGTTGCTGTATGCGGGTGGGTTTCTGCTGCTGTTCTGGTTCTTCGTCACCGCCAGCAGCGTCCTCATTCCCTTTGCCGCCGTCTTTCTGATTGCCTACGTGTTCGAGCCGCTCGTGCGCACGGCCAAGGAGCGCTTCAAGGTACCTCGCGTGATCTCCGCCCTGCTGCTGACCAGCTTCGTGGTGGGCATCCTGGTGGCGTTCGCCCTGATCCTGGTACCGAACATCGTCTCGCAGCTCGAAATTCTGGGGACGCGCCTGCTCTCGGCAGCCAACGACTTGCGCGCATGGGTGCTGACTACGCCGCTGCTCGACCAACTGGAGGAGGCGGGCGTCATCGAGAAGAGCGCGGTGATCACGCAGCTGAACACCCTGCTCCAGAGCCAAGCCACGGCGCTCACAAACGGCATCCCCCAGGCGGCCGAGGGGTTGCTCAAGTCGTTCACCTCGGTGCTCGAGGTCGTCACGGTAGCCACCATCTTGCCCGTCCTCCTCTTCTACATTATCAAGGACTACCCCACGATTGAGCGCAGCATCGTCAGCATCTTCCCCACGTTCGACGGCAAGCGCGACTACGTGATGCAAGCAGGCGGCATCGTGGGCAACTACCTGCGCGGCCTGCTCACCATCAGCGCCATCGCCGCGTTCAACGTGACGGTGCTGCTCGTCATCTTCGACATCCCGTTTGCGCTGCTCATCGGACTGCTGGCGGGCTTCCTGAACATGATCCCCAACCTCGGGGCGCTCATCACGATGGTGCTCGGCGTCATCCTCGGCGTCGTCTTCGGCGATCCGTGGATTGGGCAGACGCTCATCATTGTAGCGGTGCTGTTCGGGCAGTCCATGCTGGAGAGCACCGTCCTCACGCCCAACATCTTGAGCTACCAGGTGGGGTTGCATCCCGCGCTCATCCTGTTTGCGCTCTTCGTGTTCGGCTTCTTCATGGGGATGTTTGGCTTGCTCATCGCCGTGCCCACTACCGCGCTCATCATCACCGTGTACAAGGCGTACCGCGAAGAGGTTAACTTCGACCTGATGGGCGTGGCCGCGCCTGTGTCGCCCACCATCATCCAGCGCCTTCGGCGTCGGCGTGCGCACCGATCGGGCGAGGGTGAAACGCTTTCCCCCGCTGTGGCACCAACCGAGGACGCCTGATCGTTTCATGTATGCCTAAGCCTGTGGTCAATCGTTCACTCCATGCTCACATCGCTGCCCGTTGGGATCCCACGCACAGTCTGCTGGGGCAATGGGTGCAGCGCAAGACCGCAGACCGTTGGCAGGCCCAGGCCTACTTCATCCTGGTGAGCATCAGCCTGTTGGTGGTGTTGGTGATTGCCAACTTTGTGGCGTGGGGCGTCGTGGGCGCCTCCATCACCGCTGCTCCCGAGGGATCGATGGCGGTTGCCTTCTGGTGGAGTCAGTTGGCGGCCTTCGGCGGATGGGGGCTGATCAGTCTCTTCGGTTGGGCGCCAGGGGTGCAGGTGGACGTCAACGAGGCAGGCTTGGTCGTCACGCAGGCGGAGCGCACGCTCACGATGCCGCGCTGGACGATTGAACGCGTCGAGGTCATTTCAGCGATGCAGTACCATCGCCACTACCGGCGGTATGCAGGCACGACGGCTTTCGTGGGCGCCTTGCCACCGCATCTGCTGCTTGTGGAGAGCGAGGCGTACTGCTGGGTTCTTGGCCTGGCAGCTGATGACATGCACGCTGTGCGAGGGGCACTGGTTGAAGAGGCCGAACAGCCGGAGATGGTTGACTTCGCCGTGCTTGCCGAAGACTAGGGCTGCTCAGAGTCGCCGGAGGATCGTCAGATAATCGGCAGCGGCCATCGGCTGGGGGTTGGAGCCGTTCGATCCGTTGGCCACGGCGCCCACCGCGATGCGTGGATACGCCGTCTCGGGTATGCCAAACGAAGCGAACGACGGCAGCTTAAGCGCGGCCACAAGCGCTTCGACCTTGTCGAGCACATGGATGGCGGCACGGCGCGGATCGGGCCAGGCGGCCTCGGGCCACAAGGCTTGCGCAAGCCGATAGAGTGATGCATCGACGGCGCCCGCCTCAAGGTGGTAGCGTAGCGTCGGCACCAGCAGCATCGCGTTGGCCAGCCCGTGCGGCACATCGTAAAAGCCGCCAAGCGTCTCCGAGAGGCAGTGGACGCCCGCCACATCGGCGTTGCCGAAGGCGACACCCGCCAGCGTGGAGGCGCGCATGACGGCGTTCCGAGCCGCCGCATCGCCCGCGATGTCCTGTACGGCGCGCTCGAGGTAGCGCAGCAGCACAGCGATTGCTTTCTCGGCGAGGGCGTCGGAGGTGGGGTTGGCGTGTGTGCCCGTGTAGGCCTCCAGAGCGTGCGTCAACGCGTCGAGTCCGGTGTACGCCACGAGGTGGGCGGGGAGGGTCTGCAGGAGGTCGGCATCCACCAGGGCCGCATCGGGAAACATAGCGTCGCCCTTGACGCTCAGCTTGCGCCGCTGGCCGGCGTGCGTGACCACGGACACCCACGTCACCTCAGAGCCCGTGCCACAGGTGGTCGGGATGGCGATGAACGGCGCCGACTGGGAGAAGCGGTTGCGGCCTTCGTAATCGAAGCACGAGCCGGGGGTGCGCAGCAGCATCGCGATGGCCTTCGCTGCATCCAAGACGCTCCCGCCCCCCAGGCCGATAACCACATCGACTCGGGCGGCGCGGCTCTCTTGAGCAAGGCGGTCGATGGTCGTGTGCCTGGGGTTGGGCTCGATGCCATCAGCGGCTGTAAGCTGGCATTCCAACGGCGCCATTGCGGCCATCGCGCGATCGGGCCAGGGGGTGCCGCGTAATCCGGCGTCGGTGACGAGCAGGACATGTTGCGGCGCAAACGCGGCGGCGACAGCAGGCAAGTCGGCGAAGCAGCCTGGACGAAGGGTGAGGCGTGTGGGAAGGCGGAACGGCATCGGCAGCATCGGTGGCGGTGGGCACTCCCCAAAGGTACTGCATGCTCGAACCGAAAGGGCTGAGTCGTCCCGATGCAGCGGCCATGACGAAATCTAGACGGGCAGCGGCGCGCATGCGCACCCGGCTTCCACCAAGCACGGCCGAGATTGGGAAAACCGCTTGACGCGTTACGCATCGGTAGGCGGTACCGTGTAGCGCATACACCATTGGCTATGCTAGGCAGCAGCACGTACCTCCTCTTCGCCACCACAGCGGCCCTACGGCACGCGGTAACGGTGGCGCGAATCCGCTGAAGCGCGAGGTTTTGGTGAGGGACCTGCACTCGCGCGCAGCGATGGTGGGCGGTAGGCGTTGTGGTGCGTCTGCCGCCCTTTTTTGTGCTCCGGCTTAGCCCTTGGGCTGCTCGGCAGCCGGGTAGGGGCGTCCCACGCTGTAGTACTCGAAGCCCTGCTCCGCCATGCGTTGTGGGTTGTACAGGTTGCGGCCGTCATACACCAGCGGGGCCTTCAGCTTCGACTGGATCTCGGGCCAGTCTGGCGTGCGGAAGAGCGCCCACTCCGTGCAGATAAACAGGGCATCGGCGTCGTTGAGCGCGTCGTATTTGTTGGCGGCGTACGTGATCTGATCGCCGAAGACGACCTTGGTGGTCTCCGTCGCCTCGGGGTCGAAGGCCGCGACGGTGCCGCCCGCATCCAAGATCTCGCGGACCACACGGTGCGCTGGCGACTCGCGGATGTCGTCCGTGTTGGCCTTGAACGCCAGCCCCCAGACGGCGATGTGGCGCCCTTCGAGCGAGCCGCCAAAACGCTTCACGAGGCGGTCAGTCAGCTTGGTATGCTGCTGGTCGTTGACGTTGAGGACGGCGTTGAGGATCTGGAAGTCGTAGCCGTTTTCGCCCGCCGTCTTGCGCAGCGCCTTCACGTCTTTCGGGAAGCAGCTGCCGCCGAAGCCCAGGCCAGGGTAGAGGAACTTGCGGCCGATGCGGCTGTCGGTGCCCACACCGCGCCGTACGTGCTCCACATTGGCACCCAGCAAGTCGCACAGGTTGGCGATCTCGTTCATGAACGTGATCTTGGTCGCCAGCATGGCGTTGGCCGCGTACTTGGTCATCTCGGCGCTGCGCTCATCCATGATAATGATCGGGTTGCCCTGGCGCACGAAGGGCTCGTAGAGGGTGTGCATCGTCTGCCCGGCGCGCTCGCTCGATGTGCCGATGACCACCCGCTCGGGCTTCATAAAGTCATCCACCGCCACGCCTTCGCGCAGAAACTCCGGGTTGGAGACCACGTCGAAATCGACGCCCTCCTGCTTCCCGCTCTTGGCGATTTGCGCAGCCACGAGGTCAGCCGTCCCCACAGGCACGGTGCTCTTGTCGACGATGATCTTGTAGCTGTCGAGCATCGGGCCGATCTGCTCGGCTACGCCCATGACGTACGATAAGTCTGCCGAGCCGTCTTCGCCTGGCGGCGTGGGCAGCGCCAGAAAGATAATGGTGCTCTTGGCTACGGCATCGGCCAAGTAAGTCGTGAACGTCAGCCGTCCAGAGACGCGGTTGCGCTCAAAGTAGTGGTCCAGCCCCGGCTCGTAGATGGGCATCTCGCCCGCCTTCATGCGGGCCACCTTCTGTGCGTCGATGTCTACGCAGATGACGTCGTTGCCCATTTCGGCGAAGCACACACCCGACACGAGGCCCACGTAGCCCGTGCCTACAATTGCGAGTCTCATGAATCTAATCCTGTAATGATGGTCAGACTTGATGTAGGTAGTTCAAATATTGACGTAAAGATAGTGTCATCAATTCGCAGGACGCACGCCGATAGGCAAGGTTTGAATGAAGAACAAAGCGCACTAGCTGGCGTGGGACGGGCCTTCGCCAAACTCGACCGCGCCGACGTGGCCCAACGCCCCCTTGAACGCATCGCCAAGCAGAGTGGCATCTATGCGGTGGGCAACCTCGCCCTCAAGCTGGGCGGGCTGCTGCTCATCCCGCTGTACGTCAACACGCTGAGCGAGACGGCGTACGGCTACTTCGCGCTGCTCGATGCTACAGCGCGTGTGCTGGTGATGGTACTTGGGCTCGGACTGGCGACGGGGCTGCTGCGCTTCATGACGCACCCCGATCACGCCGAGGATCATGCCGCATTGCCCTTCACCGCGTGGGCAACCGCCGTCGTGGCTGCCGTCGTGGGCGTTGCCCTCTTCGTGCTGATGGCACCCTGGATGGCCTCGACGTTGTTGGACGAGGCAGCGCGGACCCCGCTGGTGCGGTGGATGGCGCTCTACGCCGGATTCAAGGTCGTGGAGGCCATCCCGATCATGCTCCTACGTACCCGCGAGCGAGCCGGGTGGTACGTTGTCGCCACGGTGCTGGAGCTGGCGGTGCTGATTGGCAGCGCCTTTCTGCTGCTGCGTGCAGGAAAG
>JBCCMF010000099.1:0-13505 GCA_039026435.1 Bacteroidota bacterium | reverse complement strand
TTGCCAGGCGAGAGCACCTCCACACAAACCTCAGGCGCCACGGGCGCGTCGAAGGCTTCCTCGACCAGGCGCGCCCGCGCTGTCGAGAACCACGCCACGTCGGTCACGCGCGTGCCAGCGGTCGTCTGGATCGCGGTCTCCACACCCGTATGCCCATCGGGCAACGCATCGTCAAGCAGGCGGCCAATGGCATACTGAAACATCCCATGTTTGACGCGGACAGGGCTCATGACGATTTGGCCGTAGTCATTGAGTTCGATCTTGAACGGGAGTTCGCGCAGACGCGGATCTTCGCAGACCTCTTGCCACGTGTAGTATCCTTGCCGAACAGCTGTTTCCATAGTGTAGCTCCGATGCGTTCAGCCTGTCAACCGAGCCTGAGCCCGTCGGTTCGGCAGTTGACTGCGTTGCGCAAAGCCGAATGTAGTCAGTGCTGGGTTAAGCCTGGTATTCCGGACTTGTGACGCCCCTTTTGCTGCCTACCTGCGTTCCCTGAACTTGCCGTATCTGCGGGAAGACTGCCCTCAGGTGCCTTGGTAGACACCAAGATGATCATTCGTCGGTCCGAATCCGTACACGTGAAGCAGCACTGGGGGGGTGTCACGCCCTCTCCAACAGCTACAGCACAATGCGCTCGGGAAAAGCAGGTGCGCGCCGTGAAGCGGTGACCTCGCCCGAGGGCATGAAGAAACGCATGCGCCCGTCGATGTCGCAGAGCCAGACTTCTTCCGCACCGGCCTCGAAGTACAAGCGGCGCTTCTCGATCATCTCGCCCTGTGTGTTGCCAGGCGAGAGCACTTCCACACAGATCTCGGGCGCGACGGGCGCGTCGAACGCCTCCTCGACCAGGCGCGCCCGCGCTGTCGAGAACCACGCCACGTCGGTCACCCGCGTGCCAGCGGTCGTCTGGATCGCGGTCTCCACACCCGTCCGGCCTTCGGGTAGTGCTTGGCGCAGGAGGAAGCTGATCTCCGTCTGAAACATACCGTGCTTGACGCGGACAGGGCTCATGACGATTTGGCCGTAGGCGTTGAGTTCAATCTTGAACGGGAGGTCGCACAGACGCGGATCTTCGCAGACCTCTTGCCAGGTGTAGTACCCTTGCCGAATAGCTGTTTCCATGATCGAATCCCAATGTGTGCATCCCGTGAACGGAGGGAGCATCCTCCGGTTCAGTCATCGCTCAGGCGAGCGCCTACCATACAGCAGTATCATGCCCGTGCTCAGAGGCCGTACTTTTCCAGCCGTCGGTAGAGCGAGGCGCGGGTGAGGCCGAGTTCTTCGGCGGCGCGGCTGATGTTACCGCTGTGCTTGTCGATGGCCTTGCGGATGACCAGCTTCTCCACGTCTTCCAGATTGAACGAGTCGAACGTGACGTCGTCGCCTTCCTCGCGATGGATGGCCGCGAAGAAGAAGTCTTCGGGCTGCAGCATCGTCGTGTCGGTCATGATGATGGCGCGTTCCACCATGTGCTGCAGCTCGCGCACGTTGCCCGGCCACTGGTACTTCTCCAGCTTCCGCAGCGCGCCCGCGCTGATGCCCTTCATCAGCTTGTGGTACTTGCGCGCGTACATGTCCAGGAAGTGATCGGCCAGGAGCGGGATGTCGTCCAGGCGGTCACGCAGGGGCGGCAGGCGTATTTCCACGGTGTTGACGCGGTAGAGCAGGTCCTGTCGGAACGTGCTCTCGCGGACCATGTCGTACACGGGCATGTTGGTGGCGCAGATAAGCCGCACGTCGATGGGCGTGGGCTTGTTCGACCCGACGCGCGTCACCTCGCGGCGTTGCAGCACGGTCAGCAGCTTGGCTTGGAGGGGTAGCGAGAGGTTGCCGATCTCGTCGAGGAAGAGCGTCCCGCCCGAGGCCACCTCCAGCCGGCCCGCGCGGTCTTCCTTGGCATCGGTGAAGGCGCCTTTGACGTGGCCAAACAGCTCGCTCTCGAACAGATTCTCCGAGAGGGCGCCCATGTCCACGCTCACGAACACCTCGTCGCGCCGCTTCGACTGCCGATGCAGCGCCCGCGCCACCAGCTCCTTGCCCGTGCCGTTCTCGCCCAGGATGAGCACGTTGGCATCCGTGCGCGCCACCTTGTCGATGGTGCCAAACACCTGCCGCATCGCCGCCTAGGAGCCGACGAAATCCGAGTACTTCTGGTTGGCATCGGCGAGGAGGGCGCGCTGGCGGGACTTGAGCTGGTTGGTCTCCATCCGCGAGGCCCGCAGCTTCATGGCGGCGGCCAGCGTGGCCAGCAGCTTCTCGTTCTGCCACGGCTTGAGCACGAAATCGGTAGCACCCGCCTTGATCGCTTGCACGGCCATCTCCACATCGCCAAATGCAGTGATGAGGATGACCACGGCCGAGGGGTCGAGTTCGAGGATTTTATCGAGCCAGAAGAACCCCTCGCGGCCGCTGCTTACGTCGCGGGTGAAGTTCATATCGAGCAGAATGACGTCGTAGCTCTCGTTTTTGAGCAACGTCGGGATCTGCTGCGGATGCTTCTCGATGTGGACCAGTTGCGCGCGCTTCTTCAGCAGGAGGCGGGCGGCCTGGAGCACATCGGCATCGTCATCAACAATCAAAATTTTGCCGAACGGCTTGGACATGTCGGTTCGGGTAGATCAACTAGGAAAAACGGGGGCTGAGCGCGGGCAACATGCGCAAGCTCGTCGAAGCATAGCGCAGCCGATGCTACAAAGATGCACGGCGCGGTGTTCGCCTGCGGACAGTGCTGTGCTACCACCGTACACTTTCATGTTGAGCACGTATTCATAATTTACAATAAGTATATGTAATTTATAATTTTATACAAAATGGCATATCCCTTGTAACACCCTAAAACCGATGGCGTAGCGCGGTTCAGTTGCATGTTCGGCAGGATGCGCAGTAGCATTGCCTAAACCATGCGTCGCAGTATCCGCACCATTCGCATTCCCTTCCCCGGTTGTCATGAGTGATTCCAAGAAAGTAGAACACGGCACGCGTTCGCTGTTCGCGCCCTCCAAATCGAGCGGCGACGGCGGGCCCAGCGGCGGCGGACGCCGCGACGGAAACCCGGGCCGCGGCTCATCTTCGGACCCCAACACCGTCTCTGGCGTGGGCATGGACAAGCGCGTTAAGAAGAAGACCTGGACGTGGCAGCGCATCGCAGGTCTGGCGGCTATCCTGCTGTTCGTGGGCTTCAGCGGCTACTTCGTGTGGAGCAGCACCACGGGGGGACGCAAGCTGAACGTGGAAGTCGACAAGATCACCATCGCCGACGTCACCTTCGGGCCGTTCCAAGAGTTCATCACGCAGACGGGCGCCGTCATGCCGCGCCAGACCGTCTACCTGGACGCCAGCGTGGGCGGCCGCGTGGAGAAAATCTTCGTGGAAGAGGGCTCGATGGTCATTGAGGGGCAGCCGATTCTTGAGCTGTCGAACGCTGAGATGCAACTGCAGATGCTCAACACCGAGACGCAGCGCATCGAGCAGATCAACCGCTTGGAGCAGACCCGCTTCCAGATCGAGCAGAGCAACCTGCGCACCCAGCAAGACATCGCTAACACCGAGTTCCAGCTGCTGCAAGCCAAGCGCGAGCACGACCGCCTGAAGCCGCTGTACGAGCGCCAACTCATCGCCGCGAGCGAATACGAAGCCGCGCTGGACAACTACGAATACCTCCAGCGCCGCCTCGACCTGACCGTGAGTTCGTTCCAGAAGGACTCGCAGCGCCAAGCGCTCCAGCTGGAGTCGATGCAGACGTCGGTGGATCAGATGGATCAGAACTTCCGCCTCTCCCGCGAACGCCTCGCCAACCTGACGCTGCGCGCGCCCATCACGGGCCAGCTCAGCCAGCTCAACGCCGAGCTTGGCGAGCGCCAGTCGGTAGGCTTCCGCTTCGGCCAAGTCGATGACTTGGATGGTGGCTACAAGGTGCGCGCGGCCGTGGACGAGTTCTACATCAACCGCGTGGCGCGTGACCAGACGGCGACCACGCTGCCCATCGCGGGCGAGACGTACAAGATGGAGGTACGCCGTGTCTTCCCTGAAGTCCGCGACGGACGCTTCGAGGTGGATCTCAACTTCGTGAGCGACGCGCCGCCGACCATCCGCCGCGGCCAGACGATCCGCTTCCGCCTGGAGATGGGCGACCCGGGTGAGGCCACGCTGCTACCACGTGGCGGCTACTTCCAGACCACAGGCGCCCAATGGGTATACGTTGTCGATGCCTCGGGCGAGTTCGCCGTGCGCCGCGACATCCGCATCGGCCGCCAGAACGACCAGATGTTCGAAGTGCTCGGTGGCCTGGAGCCGGGTGAGCACGTCATCACCTCGTCTTACGAAACCTTCAACGAAGCCGATCGCCTCGTGCTCAAATAGGCTCGTGCTGAAATAAGCACCAGCGGCTGCCAACCTTTGCTCGGGTCGAGCACTCCAATCAGGGGGCATCGAGAAATCTGAGCAATAAGCTAAAAAATTAGCATCAACCTGTAACCTTTTCGACTCTGCCTTCGGTAAGACCGCACGGTCGCTAACCTCAACCTCACGAATGCCATGATTCGCACCGCCAACATGAAGAAGACCTACCTCTCGGACGAGGTAGAGACGACCGCCCTCAACAACGTCAACCTCGAGATCAAGGCGGGCGAGTTCGTCTCGATCATGGGGCCGTCGGGCTGCGGGAAATCGACCCTGCTCAACATCCTGGGGATGCTCGACAACCCGTCGGACGGTGAGTTCTTCTTCCTCGATCACGAGATCTCGAACTACAGCGAGCGCCAGCGTGCGCAGCTGCGCAAGGGCAACATCGGCTTCGTCTTCCAGAGCTTCAACCTGATCGACGAGCTGACGGTGGAAGAGAACGTGGAGCTACCGCTGCTCTACCTGGGCATCCCAAGCGCTGAGCGCGAAGAGCGCGTCAACAACTCGCTGGACCGCGTGGGCATGATGCACCGTAAGAAGCACTTCCCACAACAGCTCTCCGGTGGGCAGCAGCAGCGCGTGGCCATCGCCCGCGCCGTCGTCGCCGAGCCCAAGCTGATCCTGGCGGACGAACCGACGGGTAACCTGGACTCGACGCACGGCGAGGAGGTGATGAACCTGCTGACGGCGCTCAACGAGATCGGCACCACCATCGTCATGGTGACCCACTCGCCCGCCGATGCCGAGTACAGCCACCGCGTGATCCACCTGTTTGACGGGCACGTGGTCACGGAAAACTTCATCGAGAAGAAGTACCTGCACACGAATTAACCGAGCCGCGGCGTTCTTGCGCCGTGTGGCTCAGTACCCGTGCTCTGCCGCCCGAATTGGCAGAGCCAACCTAAAGCCTGGACAGTTGGCCCTTGGGGGAGGGAGGCGCTCGCGGCGCTTCATTGCCGACATGTCCAGGCTTTTTTGTGTTTCAGTGTATCGCCCTACCTCAAAACTATGTCATCCCGAGCGTAAGTCGAGGGATCCCACTCTCAGGCTGTGCAAAACGCAAGCGGGGGAGATCCCTCGGCTCCGCTCGGGATGACACTTGTGTAAAACACAGCTAATCCTCTGCCCTCCATGCTCCACCACTACCTCACCATCGCCCGGCGCACGCTGGCCAAGCGCAAAGGCTACACCTTCATCAACATCACGGGCCTGGCGGTGGGTTTGGCGGACTGCCTGCTGATGGTGCTCTTTGTCCAAGATGAGCTGAGCTACGACCGCTTCCACACCGACGCCGACCAGATGTACCGGGTGGTGCTTGATGGGCAGGCGGCCAACGCCCCGCGCGACCGCTTCGCCGTGACGTCGCTGCCGATTGGCATTGCGCTGCGCAACAACTACCCCGAGGTGGAGGCCGTGGTGCGCATGACGACGACCGAGGGCCGCATGCAGGTGGGCGAGCAGGTGTTCTTCGACGACGACGCGCTGCTGGCCGAGGCGAGCTTCTTCGACGTGTTCGACTTCCCGCTCGTCGCAGGCGAGGCGTCGCAAGCGCTGGCGGCGCCGCGCAGCGTGGTGCTCTCGGCGTCGATGGCGGAGAGGCTGTACGGCAGCGTGGACCAGGCGATGGGCGCGAGCGTGCAGCACGAGGACTCGCTGTTCACCGTCACGGGCGTCATGGCGGACTGGCCCGCGAACTCCCACATGCAGGCCGACTACCTGATCTCGGCCAACACGATGCCCATCTTCCGTGCGGAGGACGACAACAGCTGGCTCAGCGTCCGCTTCTTCACCTACCTCCGCCTCAAGCCCGGCACCGATGCCGAAGCGTTCGAGGCCAAGATCACGGGCATGGTCGAGGAGAACTACCGAGCCGTGCTGGACCAGATCGGCCTGCAGACGTGGCTCTACCTCCAACCCGTCCCTGACATCTACCTCCACTCGGATCGGACGGCCGAGATCGGGCCGACGAGCAACATCGCGTACGTGTACGTCTTCTCAGCGGTGGCGCTGTTCCTGTTGCTGATTGCGTGCATCAACTTTATGAACCTGAGCACGGCCCGGTCGATGGAGCGGGCAAAGGAGGTGGGCGTCCGCAAGGCGCTAGGGTCGCGGCGGAGCGCGCTCGTGCGGCAGTTCTTGTCCGAGTCGGTGGTGCTGAGCGTGTTTGCGCTCGTGCTCGCCGCGGTGCTGCTGCTGGCGCTGCTGCCTGCGTTCAATAGCCTCTCTGGCAAAACGCTCGGGCTGATGCAACTCGTCCAGCCGTGGTTCGTGGCGAGCCTGATCGGGCTGACGCTGGTGGTGGGGCTGCTGGCGGGCGCCTACCCGGCGCTGATGCTCTCCGGCTTCGAGCCGCTGGCGATCCTGCGCGGGCGCTTCCGCAGCACCCGCTCGGGCGCTCGCCTGCGGCAGGGGCTGGTGGTGTTTCAGTTCGCGCTCTCGGTGGCGCTGATCATTGCCACGGGCGTGGTCTACAAGCAGCTGGCGTTCATGCAGAACCAGAACCTCGGGTTCACCGACGAGCAAGTGGTGCTCGTCGACTCGGGCGACAATGCGGCGGCGCTCACGCAGCAGATCGAGAGCGTGAAGGATGAATACCGCCGCGACCCCGCTGTTATGGCGCTCTCGGCCTCGGTGCAGGTGCCCGGTCAGGACATGTTTGCCCAGATCGTGGGGCCGGAAGGCTTGGCCGAAGGCGAAACGCGACGCGCTGGGCTCGTTCTCATCGACGACGACTACGTCGAGACGTACGAGATAGATGTTGTAGCGGGACGCGACTTCGACGACGCCTTCGAGACGGACGCCGGCGAGGCCGCGCTGCTCAACGAGTCCGCGGTCATCAACTTTGGCTTTGGCACACCGGAGGAAGCCATTGGCAAGCGGGTCGCTGCCGGAGGCGTCAACCGCACCGTGGTGGGCGTCATCGGCGACTACCACCACCTGTCGCTCCAGCAAGCCATCGAGCCCATGATGCTGATTCCTTCAGGCATGGGCTACGGCATGCTCTCGCTGCGCATCCGCCCTGAAAACCTGGACGCCACGCTGGCGCGCCTGGAGCAGACGTGGACGCAGCTCTTCCCGGAGGCCCCCTTCGCCTACACGTTCCTCGACGACGCCTTCGCCGAGCAGTACACCGCCGAGCAGCGGCTGATGCGCGTATTCTCGGTATTCGCGGGACTCGCCATCCTGATTGCCTGCCTCGGCCTGTTCGGTCTGGCCGCCTTCACCGCCGAGCAGCGGACGAAGGAGATCGGCGTGCGCAAGGTGCTGGGCGCTACGGTGGGCGGCATCGTGCTGCTGCTCTCGCGCCAGTTCACCATCCTCGTGCTCGTGGGTTTTGCTGTGGCCGCGCCGCTGGCCTACTTCGCTATGGATCGCTGGCTGGACACCTTCCCGTACGCTACCAGCATGGGCATAGGTTTATTCGTGGGCGCCGCCGTACTGGCCGTGCTCGTCGCCTTCTCCACGGTCGCCTACCAAGCCATCCGCGCCGCGCTCATCGACCCCGTACGGGCGCTGCGGTACGAGTAATTGAACGGCTCGATTGGCCGTTCTGGCGGTAGTGCGAGGTTCGACTAATGCGCTGTGGCAACGACTGGCGCTGCTTGTCCAAACGTGACATCGTACCGCCGTATTTGTGGATAGGGCAGCGATACCGTGGTGTACAACCGGTTCTGCCCATCCACGGCAATGGGAAATCCCAGTTCAGAAGCCGGGTTGTCTGAACAGGCCACGGAGCCGAGAAAAACACCGTCTGCATCGAAGAAGTCGAGACAGGATTGGTAAGACGCACCAAGCTGCGAGTGCTTCAGCTGGGCTTCGCGGCTGCCAATATCCGAAGGCCACCACGTTCGGGCTACCAGATGACCCGAGGCAAAGCGGGCGATGGGCATCAACCCGCTGAATACCGCGACCTCGGCATCCCGTCCAGTACCGCTAAAGGCCGGGCCGAGGAGGTGATTTTCTTCTCTTCGGATGGAAGCCGTCAACGCACCCGAGAGCGAGAACACATCGAGTTGATAATTCTCGACATGCCCGGAATACACTTTTCCCTCGGCCTCCGAGAAAAGCACATTGGCATGCACGGGAAGAGGTGGGCGTTCCGTCTGATCGCCTTGTGGGATGAAGTATTGATGCACCAAGGTCAGATGATCGTCAGAAAGGGCGGCGATGTGGATCTCGCTGCCGATGCCCTCGAGATAAGGCGAGTGGAAAACGAGGGTGTCTGGTGCCGCAAAGCCAAGTAGTCGCAGATACGTCGTGCCAAGAGGCTGTGTCGAGATACTGTGCTGATAGGTACCCGAGGTACTCCAAATGTCAATACGTCCTCCACGTTGATTTAGTACGACCAATCGGTCTCCTCCGTCATAAGCCATAGACCACGCGTTGGTAAACTCGCCTGGTCCTTCTCCAGGACGTCCTACTGTCCACAGTACATTTCCTTCGGCATCAAAGGCCATGAGACGGCTGTTCGGAGGATCCAGGACGTAGAGATTGCCTGCGCTGTCGACTTCCACCGCACTCACACCGGCCAGGAGCGCTTCGACAGGTTTATCTTCGGCACCAAAAACGTGCGTAAGCTCAAATTGGACGCCCGGGATATCCTGCGCGTCCCACGCGCCGCTCCCCGTGTTCATCACAACGTTGGCGTCACTTATGCTGGCTGTATGATCATCACTGCTGCACCCGACGGCGATCATGATCAGCGCTATTGCGACGATTCTGGCGTATGATACGTTCATGCGGCTACGTCCAGTTACGTGTCTTTTCTCAAAGGGACACCGATACTGCTTGTTTAATCGGCCGATGTCAGGCGTTTCATAACCTGCGTGTGTCGGCCTGTGGCGCGAACAGCAGCAGGGAGGCCGGGTTAGTGCGTTGCTATGACGACGAGCTACTATACCCTGCTGGCCCTCACCGATGCGTGGCGCGACGACCTCGTCGGCTGTGTGCTGGCCGATGCGTTCTCGCAGCAGCGCGACGAGCTGACGCTGGCGCTCACGACGCCTGCCCAGGACGCACAGGTGCAGGAGTGGATGCTGCGGATTTCGGTGCGGGGCGGGCAGCACTTCGCCTTCCGCTCTGAAGGCTACAATCGCGCCAAGCGCAACACGGCTACGCTGTTCGAGGACGCGTTGGGCGCCACCATCGCTGGCGTCCGCCTGGCCGACCGCGACCGCATGTTCTGGCTGGACCTGTCCGATGGGCGCTCGTTTCAAATTGCGCTGTTCGGTCCTAAGGCCAACATCTTCTTGATTGATGCCGACGGGCAGATCCTCGAAGCCTTTCGCAACGACGCCGACCTGAGCGGGACCGCCCCGCCTACCTCGCGCCCAGCACTGATGCCACAAACGTTTGAGGCGTTCGAAGCCCGCTGGCGCACCGACCGCAAGACGCTGGACCGCACGCTGACGGCCGCCTTTCCGCTCTTCGACCGTCCGCTGGCTCGCGAAATCATGCAACGTGCCGAGGTCGCCGAGCAGCCCGCCGACCGATTGGGCGAAGCAGATCGACAGCGGTTGTTTGAGGCCGGCCATGCGCTGGAACGCCAACTCCTCGAAGTGCCTGCGCCGCATCTGTACTGGCGCGACCGCTTCGCCGAGGCGTACGCGCTGACGTCGCTGGCTGAGTATGCACGCCTTCGCGAAGAGGCGTTCGAGACGGTGGATGCCGCGGTGCGGCTGTTCGTACGCAGGCGGCTGGGCGAGCAGCACTTCCGCCGCCTGTACGAGCCACTGGAGCGCGCCCTCGCTGCCGCCGCCGAGCGCGACCGTCAGCGCGCCGACCGCATGCTCGACGAGCTCAGCCACCCCAGCCGCGCCGAGCGCTACGAGCGCTGGGGGCATCTGCTCATGGCTGCGCCCGCCGATGCCAACGCAGCAGACCAGATCGTCCTCGCCGACCTGTTCGCCGACGGCCAGCTCGAGGTGACCATCCCGCTCGACGACCGCCTCACGCTCATCGAGAACGCGCAGCGCTACTACGCCAAGGCCAAGGCGGCGCAGACCGCCCGCGCCCACGCCGAGACCCGGATGGTGACGTATGCCGAGCGCGCCGACCAAGCCGCCGACCTGCTGCAACACCTCCGCCAACTCACCGCCCTGCGCGATGTGCAAACGTTCCGCAAGACCCACGCCGACGCCCTGGCTCGGTTCGCTGGCGACCGCGTCTCTGAGGCCGACCGCATCCCGTTCCGGCGCTTCCCGCTGGGACAAGGCTACGAGGTATGGGTGGGCCGCAACGCCCGCCAAAACGACGACCTGACGCTGCACTACGCGCAGAAGTACGACCTCTGGATGCACGCGCGTGGGGTACCAGGCTCGCACGCAGTACTCCGCTTGCCCAGCCGCACGGCACAGCCGCCCACGCCCATCTTGGAGGAAGCGGCCTCCATCGCGGCGTACTACAGCAAGCTACAAGGCAGCCACCTGGTGCCCGTGATGATCACGCCGCGCAAGTATGTCCGTAAGCCGCGCGGCGCGGCGCCCGGCCAGGTCAAAGTGGAGCGGGAGCGTGTGCTGCTCGTAGAGCCTGGCCTGCCCAAAACTTCGACTCGGTAACGCCCATGCTCCCGCCCATCTCTGCTGAACTGGTCCGGCTCAACACCACCGACAAGGTCTTCCAGCGTGCCAAGGATTACGCCGAGGGTCGCGTCGTCCGCGATCCTATCCTGCGCGGCAACATGCTCACGGCCCAGGTGGACGGCAGCGACTGGCAACCCTATCGCGTGCTCATTACGTTCGACGCGCACACCGTAACCGAGGCCTCTTGCACCTGCCCCTACGACTGGGGCGGGTGGTGTAAGCACATCGGCGCTGTGCTGCTGACCGTGCTGGCACGACCCGGTGAGACGCACATAAGCGAGCCCATCGACACGCTGCTGGACGACCTCAGCGGGAGACAGCTTCGGCAACTCCTTCGCGACGTCATCGCCCAACACCCCGACGTGCTCGAGACCCTGGATGTACTGCTGCAGCCGCCGAGTGCACGTTAGTCCATCGTCTTGGTCAGCACGTAGGCTTCGGCGGCGTAGAATTCGGGTAGGCCCAGGGCGTTGAGCGCGTGCGCCGTGGCGCGGTTGCGGTCGCGGGCGCGTTGCCAGAACTCGCGCTCGTCGTAGGCGCCGGGAAACATGGCGCTGTCCTTCTGGCTCTCGTGCTTAAAGATCGCTTCGATCTTGCGGCTGAGGTCGCGCTTTGACATCGGCAGGAAGACGTCCGCCTCGTGGATGCCCCACTCCTGCCACGCGCCGCGGTAGAGCCACACCTGCGGGTCGCCGCCTTCGTCGCGGTACAGGCGCAGCGCCTCGCGGATGGCCATGTAGCACATCCGGTGGGTGCCATGTGGGTCCGAGAGGTCACCGGCCACGAAGATGTGCGCCGGGCTGTGTTCGCGCAGCAGCTCCAGCACGATCTGCACATCGGCCTCCCCGATGGGGTCTTTTTTGACCTTGCCCGTCTTGTAGAACGGCATGTCGAGGAAGCGTGCGTGCTGGGCACCTAGATCAAGCACTTCGATCCCCGCGATGGCCTCGGCGTAGCGCAGGTTAGCCTTGAGCTGTTGGATCTCGGGCGTGTCTACGGTGCCGGGCTTCTTCTTGGCGATGAACTTTTGGGCGCGCTGCATGGCCTTCTCAGCCGCCGTGCGCGCCTCGCCGTCGAGCCCAAGCGCGGCATAGCTCATCTCCACGAAGCGGAGCTGCCGCGTGATGTCATCATCAAACACCGCCACCGAGCCGTTGGTCATGTAGGCCACAATGACGTCGTTCTTGTTGGCCGCCACCTTGTCCAGCATGCCGCCCATCGAGATGACGTCGTCGTCGGGGTGAGGGCTGAATAGGATGGTCTTCTTACGCTTGAACAGGTCGGTGCGGTACATGATGCGCTTGCGTAGGTCTTCGAAGACCCGCAGGCAGAGCGCGTCGGTATCGGGATACGCGTTGATGAGGCCGTATAGGTGGTGCTCGTAGAAGTCGGCGGCTTCCAAGTGGAGGATGGCTTTGCCGAGGGTTTGCGAGAGCCAGATGACGGCGCGCTTGGCCATCTCATCGTCCCACGTCACTTCGCGGACCAGCCAGGGCGTTTCTTCGCGGGTCAAAGCGCTTCCAGCGGCACGGTCAACATAAAATTTGGCGCTGTCGTGCAGCTGCAAGAACGAGGCCGTGACGCTCTTGTTGGGCTCCTCCTCCACCGCCCGCTGCACAATCGGCGCCTTGTGCTCGCCGAGGGCCATCAAGATCACCTCGCGGGCGTCCATGATGGTGCCGATGCCCATCGTGATGGCTTCGCGCGGCACGTTCTCCTCGGCGAAGAAGTCGCTGGCGGCATCCTTACGCGTGATTTCGTCCAGCACGATGAGCCGCGTGCGTGTCTCTTGCGAGGACCCCGGCTCGTTGAAACCGATGTGACCACTGCGTCCAATGCCCAGCAGAATCAGGTCCAGGCCGCCCACGTCACGGATGGCATCCTCGTAATCCCGGCAGTAGCGCGACACCTCTCCCCGGGAAATCTTGCCGTCAGGGATGTGGATATTCTCGGTGGGGATGTTGACGTGGTCGAAGAAGTTCTCCCGCATAAACCGATGGTAGCTCTGGAGGCTATCTGGATGCATCGGGTAGTATTCGTCGATGTTGAACGTGATGACGTTGGAGAAGTCGAGCCCGTCCTCGCGGTGCATTTTGATGAGCCGTTGGTACACCCCGATGGGGGTAGAGCCTGTGGGTAGGCCGAGCACCACCGGCTTGCCCGTGCCTTGCCGGTCCTCAAGAAGGTGCTCAATGCGCTGAGCTACGCGATGGGCAATGTCAGAGACATCATCGAAGATGCGAACGGGCACTTTTTCGCGTTGGGTGCCGTCGGCAGTGAGTACATGGCCGGATGTCGAGAGGGACGTACGCATAATCATAAAGGGGTACATGACAGAGATGCGAAACGGCAAAATAGCAATCCTGCCTGAAATACCTTGTCAAGCGTTTATGGAGGCGCCTGAATTAACGCTCTGATAATGCCTGTTGCACAAGACGGAGCCACTGCTGGCCCACGGCCGCTGGGCTGAACTGCCGCTCGAACCGGTCACGTGCGGCGCGGCTGGCCTGCTGCCAGGTGTCC
>JBCCMF010000098.1:0-13524 GCA_039026435.1 Bacteroidota bacterium | reverse complement strand
CGCGCCTCGGGGAAGCGGTCCTGCAGCCACTGGATGTGCGTGAAGGAGACCTCGGCGGCTTTCACCTGCGCGTGCAGCGCCTCCAGCGTCCCCTTGAGCGCCTTCGTCTCGGCGTCGGTGCTGCCGCGCTTGCCCTTGGCCCGGGCCGCCTCGGCGCGGCGCTTCTCGTGCTGGCGCACCGTGCGGTCCAGCTGCTTCAGTGCCTTGTGCAACGCCTCGAAGAACGGCGTGTAGGCCGCCCGCAGGGTCCGCTGTGCCGCGTTCTGGGCATCCACGTCGGTCGAGGGCTTGGCCGTGTATGCGGCGTACTGCTCGGCGAGTGCCGGGAGCGCCTGGTAGGGCGTCAGCAGGTTGGCGGCGGCCGTGCGTCCGCGCTCATCGTCCAGCACGTCCCTGAGCTGCGCTGCCAGCGGCGCCACGCGCTGCTCGTTCTCGGCCAGCACCGCCATGCCGTCGGCAAAGTATGCATCGATCAGCTCCACAAACGCCGCTCGTTGCCCCCGCCGCAGCCGGCTGATGACAGCGATGTTCTGGACCTGCGCATCCGAGAACTCGCGGTGCGCCCGGTCGATCTGGGTGAAGATGTTGCGGGCGTCGATGAACAGGATCCGGTCGTCCCCCTCGGCCTTGTCGAAGAACCAGAGTGTGGCGGGGAGCGTGACCGTGTAGAACATGTTCGACGGCAGCGTGAGCATCGCGTCAATCAGCCCGGCCTCGATGAGCGCCTTGCGGATGTCGGCTTCCGAGTGCCGCGCATCCGAGGCCGAGTTGGCCATGACCAGCGCCGCCCGGCCCGTTGGCTTCAGCGAGGTGGCAAACAGGTTGATCCACAGGTAGTTGGCGTTGGGCACCGTTTCCTGCTGCACCTGGCCGTCTTTGCCCTTCTTCGGCGTTCGCTTGGTCTTGCGGCGCGGCACCCCGTAGGCGTTGAACCGAGGGTCTTTCTCCACGGCGTCCAGCACCACCTCGTCCACGTTGAACGGCGGGTTGGCGAATACGTAGTCGAACGTGCCAAGGCTGCCGTGCGGGTCTTCGTAGTACGAGTTGGCCTGCCTGATCGTGCCGCGCAGCCCGTTGACCGCGAGATTCATCTTGGCCAGCTTCACCGTCTCCAGCGTTTTCTCCTGGCCGTACACGTACACGTCGGTCACGCCGCCCTCTGTACGCGCCGCCTGGTGCTCCTCGATGAAGTGCGCCGACTGCACGAACATCCCGCCCGATCCGCAGGCCGGGTCGTAGACGGTGCCACGCTCGGGCTGCACGATCTCCACCATCAGCCGCACCACCGACTTGGGCGTGAAGAACTCGCCGCCACCCTGCCCTTCGGAGAGCGCAAACTTGCCGAGGAAGTACTCGTAGATCTGCCCGAACAGGTCGCCGCCCGCCGTCACGGGGATGTCTGCGAAGATGCGCAGCAGGCTCTCCGGGATGCCCTGGTTCATGGGGCTGCGGTTGAAGCGGTCGTACTCCCTCTTGGGCAACACGTCTTGCAGCTCGGGCTTGTACTGCTCGATGGCCTCCATCGCCTGCTTGATGGCTTCCACCACGTTCGCCTCCTCGGGGAGGTTCAGCAGCGTGTCGTACCGCGCCTCGTCGGGCAGGTAAAAGCCACTCTTGCCCAGCGCTATCTCATGCAGCGGCTTCTCGCGCCGCCCGCCTTTGCTCTGCTCATACTCCGCCCGTATCGCAGCCTCGTGCCGCTCGTAGATATTGTCGGCAAAGCGCAAGAAGATGAGGCCCATCACGGGCGTCGAGTATTCGCTGGCTTTGAGGTCCGAGTTGGCCCGCAGGCCGTCTGCGGCGGTCCACAGGCTGTCTTCGAGAGCTTTGAGTTGGTCGCGGGTCAAAGAGAGGGTAGGCTACATGATGAAAGGTCGGCCCATCTGTTACGCGCTTGCTCCTGAATATCTCCACGGCTTATGGGGAGACCCTTCCCAAAAGTAAAAAGCCGCAAGCTACATTGAGTCGGTAGCTTACGGCTTCTGTCATGCGGAGAGGGCGGGATTCGAACCCGCGGTACGCCTTTACAACGTACGCCGGTTTAGCAAACCGGTGGTTTCAGCCACTCACCCACCTCTCCGTGAGAATGGGCGCCAAATATAGCGTGCTTTGCGCGGGCGTGCAACGGCCCACAGATGCACCTTCGGCGAAATTAACGCCCGGCCTACGAGAGCGCGTCGGCGCCGCTGGTGATCTCGATGAGCTCCTTGGTGATCGCATCCTGGCGGGCGCGGTTGTACTGCAGCTTCAGGTCGCGCAGCAGCTCTTGCGCGTTGGTCGTGGCGTTGTCCATCGCCACCATACGAGCGCCTTGCTCGGCCGCGTTCGACTCCAGCAAGATGCGCCACAGCTCGTAGTTGAGGAAGCGTGGCACCAGGATCTCCAGGATGCCCTCGGGGTCGGGCTCGAAGATGTAGTCGACGTTGCTGGCGCTGGCCTCCGTCTCTTCATCCATCGTCCCTTCCATGAGCGGCGTCAGGAAGAGCTCGTCGGTGATGGGCAGCAGCGGCTCTACGATGCGGTTCTGCGAGATCGTGTTCTTGAACTCGTTGTAGACCACATCCACCTTATCCCAGCGGCCTTCCATGAAGCCATCCACGGCCGCGTCGCCAATCTTCTGGACGGTGCTTACAGAGACCTTGTCGAATGCGCCTCGGAAGTCGCCCACCAGCTGGTAGCCGCGCCGCTCGAAGTACTCGTGGCCCTTTTTACCCACGCAGACCAAGTACAGGTTGCCGTTCTCTGCTTTGTCGGCGTACTGCGCCTTGATGGTCTGCTCGGCGGTCTTGATGACGTTCGTGTTGAACGCCCCGGCCAAACCACGGTCGGCGGTGACGATGATGAGCAGCACGTTCTCTACTTCGTCGCGCGCTTGGAACAGCGGATGCGCGGTGGGGTCGAGGTGCTGGCGCAGGTGGGTGGTGATTTCGTTCAGCTTGTAGGCGTAGGGGCGCGTCTGGAAGATATTTTCCTGCGCCCGCCGTAGCTTGGCCGCCGCCACCATCTTCATGGCGCGCGTCACCTGCTGGGTGTTCTTGACACCGCCGATGCGGTTGCGAATGTCGCGGAGACTTGCCATAGGATAGAGGGTGCGCTACTGCAGGGCCGATGTCAACACCTCAGCCCCGCAGCGCGGCAGAAATTACGCGTTGTAGAGTTGCGCGAGGTCGGTCGCTTCGTCAGCCAAGAGCTTAGCCACGTCGCCGCTCACCTTGCCCGTATCCACGATGCTCTGGAGGGCATCGGCGTGGCTCAGGCGCAGGCGGTCGATGAATTCCTTCTCGAACTCCTGGATGCGGCTCGTGGGCACGGTGTCGAGGTGGCCTTTGGTCGCGGCGAAGATGATGGCGACCTGCTCTTCGACGGCGACAGGCTTGTACTGGCCCTGCTTGAGCACTTCCACGAGGCGGGCGCCGCGGTTGAGCTGGCGCTGCGTGGCGGGGTCGAGGTCGGAGCCGAACTTGGCGAAGGCTTCCAACTCGCGGTACTGCGCCAGGTCGAGGCGGAGTGTGCCGGAGACCTTCTTCATGCCCTTGATCTGCGCGTTCCCGCCCACGCGGGAGACCGAGATCCCCACGTTGATGGCCGGGCGTATCCCAGCGTTGAACAGGTTCGATTCGAGGTAGATCTGACCGTCAGTGATCGAGATCACGTTCGTTGGGATGTACGCGGACACGTCGCCGGCCTGCGTCTCAATCACGGGCAGGGCCGTCAGCGAGCCGCCGCCTTTGACCATGCCTTTGAGCGACTCGGGCACGTTGTTCATGTTGACCGCCACTTCGTCGTTGCTGTTGATCTTGGCCGCGCGCTCCAGCAGGCGGCTGTGGAGGTAGAACACGTCACCAGGGTAGGCTTCGCGGCCCGGCGGGCGGCGCAGCAGCAACGACACCTGACGGTAGGCCACGGCCTGCTTCGAGAGGTCGTCGTAGATCACGAGCGCGTGGCGGCCCGTGTCGCGGAAGAACTCGCCCACGCAGGCGCCCGCAAACGGCGCGATGAACTGCAGCGGCGCCGGCGACCCGGCCGAGGCGTTGACGATGACCGAATACTCCATCGCACCCGCGTCTTCGAGCGCGCGCTGCACCTGGGCCACCGTCGAGTTTTTCTGCCCGATGGCCACATAGATGCAGAAGACCGGCTTGTCGGTGCTGTGCGTCGACTTCTGGTTGAGGATCGTGTCGATGAGCACGGCGGTCTTGCCCACTTGGCGGTCGCCGATGACAAGCTCGCGCTGGCCACGACCGATGGGAATCATCGCGTCGATGGCCTTGATGCCCGTCTGCAGGGGCTCCGTCACCGGCTCGCGGTAGATCACGCCCGGCGCCTTGCGCTCCAGCGGCATCTCGTACATCGTACCCTGGATGGGGCCTTTGCCGTCCATCGGGTTGCCGAGCGGGTCGATCACGCGGCCCAGCACGCCTTCGCCCACCTGGATGGAGGCGATGCGCTTGGTGCGGCGCACCTCGTGGCCTTCCTTGACGGCGTCGGCGTTGTCGAAGAGCACCGCGCCCACGTTGTCTTCTTCCAGGTTGAGCACCATGCCCGTCACGCCCGTACCCGGGAAGTTGACGAGCTCGCCAGCCTGCACGTTCGAGAGGCCGTAGATGCGGGCGATGCCGTCGCCCACCTGGAGGACGGTGCCTACTTCGTAGACGTCCGTGCCGGCCTCGAAGCCGCCGAGTTCGCGCTTGAGGACGGAGGTTACTTCATCCGGTCGGATTGCCGTTGCCATAGTCTGTCGTGTTCTATGTGGCCGCCCGGATCAGCCCGAGCGGGTCAATCAAAAAGTCTAGTTGAGCGACACCGAGGCCTGCTGCCCCAGCTTCTCGCGGAGGCCTTCCAGCTGATGCCGCACGCTGCCGTCGTAGACCGTATCGCCTACGCGCACCACCACGCCGCCGATCAGGCTGGCATCGATGGTCGTGTTGAGGCGTACCGTCTGGCCCGTGAGCTTGGCGAGGGCGGCCTTCAGCTCGGCCTCTTCTTCGGCGGTGAGCGGCTTGGCGCTGCGGGCCTTGATCTCGATGATGCCTTCCTGCTTGTCGCGCAGGGCGCGATACGCGCGCACCACAGCGGGGAAGGCGTCTTCGCGGCGCTTCTCGATGAGGAGCTTGAGGAAGCGGAGCGTCAGCGGCTGCAGGCGCTCGGCGAAGAGCGCATCCACCACCGACTCTTTCTTCTCGCGCGGGATGACCGGGCTTTCGAAGAACCGCACCAGCTCGGGCGAGGCATCCAGGCTGTCGCGGATGAGCGCCACGTCGCCGTCGGCGGCGGTGATCATGCCCGTTTTCTCGGCCTCTCCGTAGAGCGCCCGCGCATACCGTTCGGCTACGATTAGATTGCTCATCGCGCGTGCAGCTGCTTAGTTGGTGGGAAGCGAGTCGATGAACTTATCCACCAAGCCACGTTGGCGGCTGGCGTCCAGGTTTTCGTCCAGGATCTTGCTGGCGGCCTGGATCGCCAAGTCGGCGACTTCGGCACGCAGCTCCTGGATGGCGCTCTGCTTCTCGTTTTCGATGTCTTGGCGCGCCTGTTCCTGCATCTGCTGGATCTGTGCGCGCGTCTCGCCCACCTGCTCGGCTTTGAGGCGCTCGGCGGCTTCGCGGGCGTCGCGCAAGATGCGCTGGGCCTGCTGCTCAGCCTCACGCCGGGCGGCGGCGTTGTCGCTCTGCATCTGCTTGGCTTCCGCCAGCGCACGTTCGGCTTTGTCTAGCGAGGATTGGATTTTCTCCTCCCGCTCGGCCAATGCCGTCGTAATGATCGGCCAGGCCTTGCTTTTGAGCAGAAAGAAGACAATCGAGAACGCCACGATCGTCCACACGGCCAAGCCCCAGTTGGGGGAGAGCAGGTCGGGTGTCGGCGCATCGTCGGCGGCGAAGGCCACCAAAAGGAGTGCGGTAGTCATAGGTCTCTCAGGGAGCGCGGATGGCGAACAGACGCAGGGTCCGCGCCCAACGGTTGCTGAGCGCGGACCCCTTATACGGTGGCGATGCTTACTTCAGCAGGATGAAGAGCAGCGCAAACACTTCGGCGATGATGGCCACACCTTCGATGAAGGCGGCCAGCAGGATCGCCGCGCCACGGATGTCGTTGGCCGCTTCCGGCTGACGTGCGATGGCTTCGACGGCGGAGGCAGTCAGGCGACCGATGCCCAGGCCAGCGCCCAGGGTAGCGCCGAGAAGACCGAGACCAGCAGCGAGGTAGGCGAATCCAGATGGTTCCATTGTTTTATTGCGTTGGGTTTAAGCGAGAGTTGGTAAGTACGAGGTAGAAGGGATCAGGCCGCCGCCGCCAGCTGCTCCGTAGGGGCATGCAGCTCGTCGTGGTGACCGTCATGATCGTGATGGTGATGCTCCTCAGCTGCGATGCCAATAAACACCGCGGAGAGCATCGTGAAGATGTAGGCTTGGATCAGGCTCACCGCCAGCTTGAGCACGTAGATGAATACCGTCAGCGGAATGCTGACGATGATCAGCGAAACGGAGCCCACGACGGCGCCAAAGGCCGCCTTGAGGATAAACGCGATGCCTATCAGGCTGACGATGACCAGGTGGCCCGAGGCCATATTCCCGAAGAGGCGGAAGGCGAGCGAGAGCGGCTTGGTGAAGAGGCCGATGATCTCGATGGGGATCAGGATCGGCTTGACGAAGCCCGGCACGCCCGGCGGGTTCAGGATGTGCGCCCAGTAGTCTTTGGTGCCCGCGAACTGCGTGATGACAAACGTGAAGACGGCCAGCGTACCCGTCACCATGATGTGCGAGGTCGCCGTCACGCCAATCCACGGCACCAGCCCGAGCAGGTTGCCGAGCATGATGAAGATGAAGACCGTCAGCAGGTAGGGCAGGTACTTGGCGTACTTGGCCTCGCCGATAGCCGGGCGGGCAATCTCGTCGCGCACGAAGACAATGAGCGTCTCCATCATGTTGTGCCACACGCCCTTGGGCGCCACGTCGCGGCCGATGCCTTTAGCATAGCGGCTGGCGAGGTTGCTGATGATGAGGTAGACCAGCAGCGCTACGATGAACACGAAGAGCAGCTGCCGTGTGATCGAGAGGTCAACGACAATCTTGCCATCGCGCGGTGTGGCGGGGTAGTACAGGTGGTCGCCCGCCTCCATGATCTCGGCGAAGCGCGCTTCGGTGACGCGCTCGCCCGTGTTGTCCCGCACGGTGTAGTCGCCCGAGTTGAGCGCGGACTTCGTCGTCAAGAAGGCGTCGAAGCCGAGGGCGCCATCAGCGCTGCGGGTGAGGAAGAGGCGCGGCAGCTCCAGCTTGCCGATGGGGCGCCAGTCCCAGTAGTTGCCGTCGGCGGAGTGGCCGAGGGCGTCGGGGTCGCCGTCGTCGCTGTCGGCGGCGAAGGCTGGACCGCTGAAGGTGATCAGCAGCAGCAGGCCGAGAAGCGTAGCAGTAAACGAACGAAGGGTCATAGCGGCAGTCGCTAGCCTAGGGCGTTAAGTAGTCGTTTCGGGCGCTGGAGCCGGCAGCCGGGTCAAGCGTTTGTAGGAGAGCCACGCCTCGGCCGCCAGGCTGACCAGCAGGGCCGGGACCAGCGCCAACACGAAGGGCGTCTTTTCGATGGGGACGAAGATGGCGACGATGGCCACGGCGCCCAGCAGCAGGACCATGCGGGCCAGCATGCCGATGAGCATCATCCCCATGAACAAGGGCGAGGTGGGTGCGACGAGCCGCTGCATGCCGTAGGCCATCAGCCCGTAGCCGATGCCGATGGCAGCGCCCAGTGTCACACTCAGTCCCATCGCTCGTTGCTCTTCAAATCCTTCAAAAAACGGGCTCTTGTTTGCGTAAAAGCCGTTGTCGAACGCAAAGCTACGCTGAAAGAGTCGCAGCCTCGGGCAGGGAGGGGTGAAAACTGAATGAATGAACCCGCGAAATTTCGCTCGCTTCAAAGGGGCTTCACGCCACACGGATTCTCGACCGCCGAATACGCAGGCGGCGTGAAGAAAAGCACGCGCTGCAGGCCTCCAATAGAACCAACGGACTATTTGGCGGGCGCGTATATTGCGCAGCCATCGAGGCATGCCCACCACATCGACCTCGCCGCGTACCCGATCTCCTGCCCGCATGCGTCTCACCCTCTTTCTTGCGGTTTGGCTCAGCCTCGCCGCAGTCCCGCTGATCGCCCAGCCAACGTACCGCTTCGAGCACCTGGGCGTAGAAGATGGCATCTCCGAGAGCACCGTCAACGTCATCTTCCAGGACCGCACCGGCTTCATGTGGTTTGGCACCGACGATGGGCTGAACCGCTTTGACGGCGTCAACTTCCACACGTACCGCCACATCCCCGGCGATTCGCTCTCGCTCTCCAGCAGCCGTGTCACGGCGCTCACGCAAGATATACATGGCCATCTGTGGGTGGGGAGCCATAATGGGCTGCAGCGCTTCGACCCGTCGCGGGAGACGTTTCACCGCGTCTCCGGCGGCATGGGTACACCTGACGGCGTCTGTGGCAGCATCATCAGCGGGCTCGGCAGCGATGGCTACGGCAACGTATGGTCGGGATCCTTCACGGGTGGGCTGTGCTTCTACACGCCTGCGTCGGGGCGCTTCGAGCGGGCGCGACCCCGTGCCATTGCCTCAGAACGCATTTACCTGGTCGAGCAGGATACCGACGGAGGCCTCTGGGCCGTCATCAGCTCGGGGCACGGCTGCCGCATCCAGCCCGGTTCCAACTATTGTGACACCGATGCCTTCCCCGTTGAAGTCACCCCTCGTGCGTTTGCCTATGGCCCACAGGGCGAACTGTGGACCCTAGACTACGGCGTCCTCCAAGGGCGCCCGCCCCGGTTCATTCAGGTAGAAGCCGGACGCGAGGTGCGCGCCATCGACCTCCCAGATGCGAATTACAACTACACCGCTGTCTTCGCCACCCCAGATCGTGTGTGGATACCCACCGAGTCACAAGGCGTGCTAGAGGTGAATGTGCGCACGGAGACCTCTCGCTTCATCCAGGCTGACCCGGCGCGAAGCACAGCGCTACGCTCGAACATGGTGCAAGTGTTGTATCAAGACCGGCAAGGTACAATCTGGGTGGGTACGCAGAACGGCCTCAGTCGCTGGAACGCGCAGTTTCAGCGCTTCGATCACTTCAAGCGCGAGTCCGGTGATCGTCGTGCGCTGAGCAGCAATACCGTCAACGGGATGACCGTCAGCCGCGATGGCAGCCTGTGGATAGCCACCAACAATGGCCTGAACCGCCTGAGCCGCGAGGCCACTACTTTTGACGTGTTCTACCGCGCGGAAGGCGTGAAGAGTCGTTTCCCGAACGCGTTTTGGTGGCTCGCTGAAGATGCCAGTGGGACGTTATGGGTGGGGTCAAAACGGCATGGCTTGTTCACCTTCGACCGGGACCGTGGGGCCTTCGTGCTGCACGAGCCGTTCGACTCGGATGTTTTCTTTCAAGGTGAGGATTACGGCAGAGGCTCCGCGGCGATGAAACACAGCATTGGCGTGCGACACGTGAACGCCACACGCGATGGTGGCTTGTGGGTGGGCACACGGCTGGGCCTAGCGCATCGGCCGCCGGGCGCGGAGGCGTTTGTGTCCTACACCCCCACCCAGGCAAGCACCATCAAGACCGTTAACATCACCTACGAGGACGGGGCCGGCCGTTTGTGGATCGGCACCGACGATGGCCTGTGCCGCATGGACCGAACGACGGAGACCTTCGCCTGCTTCCGGCAAGACCTGGACACCCGCACCAGCCTCACCTCTGACATCATCTGGACGATGACCACCGAGCCCACCACGCCAGGCTTGCTCTGGGTGGGCACCATCGGCGGGGGCCTGTGCGCCCATGTCATCGACACCGACCTGTTCCGGTGCTTCACCGTGCAGGATGGGCTGAAGAGCGACGTGGTCTACGGCGTGCTTCCTGATGACCGTGGCCACTTGTGGCTGAGCACTAACGGAGGGCTGGTGCGCTTCCACGCCCGTACACACAGCATCCGCATCTTCACTGCCGATGACGGCCTGCAGAGCAATGAGTTCGACCTGATGTCGTACCATCGCGATGCCGAGGGCTGGATGTACTTTGGCGGCAAGAACGGCTTCAACCGCTTCCACCCCGACAGCCTGAGCGTAAGCGCCGACATCCCCCCTGTGGTGTTCACGCACTTCGATGTGCTCGACCAGCGCCAGCGCGGCTTCATCGCGGCCGATGACACCGTGCGGCTCACCCGGCACGATGACGTATTCACGGTCGGCTTCGCCGCGCTCGACTACGTAAACCCCGTCAAGAACCGGTACCGATACCGGCTGGCTGGGCACAGCGCCACGTGGCGCACTACCGATGGGCGGCAGCCCGAGGCCAGCTACACCAACGTGGAGCCGGGCGACTACGTGCTCGAGGTCTTCGGCTCCAACCACGACGGCGTGTTCAACGCCGCCTCCAGCCGCCTGTACATCAGCGTAGTGCCTGCGCTGTGGCAAGAGGCGTGGTTCGTCTGGAGTGCGGGCGTATGCATCGCCCTCTTCCTGACCCTCAGCACGGGGGTCGTCTATCGGCGCCGGGTGTATACGCTGGAGCGTGCCCGCGCTGAGCAGGTGGAGATGCAGCGGCGCCTCGCCGAGAGCCGAGAGCGCGAGCGCCAGCACATCGGGCGAGAGCTACACGACGGCCCCATGCAACGCCTCTACCGGATGGGCCATGACCTGGACCGATTGGCGATGCAGGCCAACGGCAGCGCGGCGCCCATCCTGGATGTGCGGCATCAGGTCAACACGGTGGCTACAGAGCTGCGCGAGGTACTCAGCACGCTACGCCCGCCGCTCATCGAGCACCTGGGCCTCAACGCGGCACTCCGGTCGCTCCTCCGCCGCCTCCGGCATCACCACGCCGAGCTACATATCGACTACCGCTTCGACGCGGACGCTACAGCGTGGCCGCTTGACGTGCAGCACATGCTCTACCGCGTCACGCAGGAAGCCCTCAACAACGTCAGCAAGCACGCGGCCGCCCAGCACCTGCATGTGCAGGTGAGCCAGCACGCCGATGAGATCGTGCTGCTCATCCGCGACGACGGCCGCGGCTTCCACAAGCCCGACACGCTGCTGGAGTGGGCACGTGCGCAACACTTTGGCCTAGCTGGTGCGGCCGAACGGGTGGACCTGATGGGCGGACGCTTGGGCGTCGCCTCCGCACCCGGCCAAGGCACTACGTTGCGCGTCATGCTGCCGTCTGCAGCGCTTCAAGAGTGACCTCACGGGGTAGCGGATTAGAACTTTGGGTCTACATGGCGGCGGCGTGTTGTGGTTTTCTTGATTCTCGCCGTCCTTGGGAGATGGACGGCAGGGCAAACACGAGGCCTGTGTCCACGCGCGGTGAGGCACAGGCCTCGTCTGCTCGTTGGCAACGCCTTCGCCCCAGCCTACTACTTTAGTTCTAGCGAAACGGTACCTCAAGGGTACGCACTGGGGCCGAGGGCTTCCCAAATTAGCTACCGCGATGCGTTCCGTCGCACTGTGCTGTTGTTCATCCGCTGGAGACCGCCCGCTTCCCTTCAATATTTGATAATGCTACGGCTTCATGCTGTGTGGGGCTGGGCGGTCTCCAGCTTGCTTCAGCCGCCACCTGGCTCCACCATCACCACCGCCTGTGTCCTTACTTCGCTCTACGTGGTGCCGTCCTGTCGATCACCGATGGAGTGTGCACACGCTCACGCTGTTTTCGCACCGCTTGGTGCTCCGCTCGTGGTCGTGGCGCGGTCGCGTAACCCGCGTGATCTGGCTGGACGAACTTGCCGAGGTGGGCCTATGGCCGCAACGCCTCAACCTGACGCTTCACTTGCACACGGGCGAGGTTGTCAAGCTGCATGTGCCTGGGGCCGCGCTCTGGAGGCTGGCCATTGCTGAGGCGTGTCAACCCCATGCTGGAGGGCGGTGGTGGTCCCCGTTGGCTTCACCCCCACCGCCGTCGCTCCAGCCCTGAGAGGCCCGTATATTGCTGGCCCACGCGCACACCCGCCCATGAACCCCATCCGCGTCATCATCGCCGACGACCACCCGACGTTCCGCTCGGGCCTGCGCTCGTTCCTGGAGCAGGATGCGGACTTCGAGGTGCTGGGCGAGGCACAGGATGGGCACCAAGCCCTGCGTATGGCCTACGCCCTCCACCCCGACGTGATGGTCCTCGACCTCGATATGCCCGGCCTCTCGGGTTTGGATGTAACCAAGGACCTACGAAAGCGTGCGCCAGCTATCCAGATCCTCATCCTGAGCGCCTACGCCGATGAGGACTATATCTTTGGCGTGCTCGATTGCGGTGCCTCGGGCTATCTGACGAAGCAAGAGTCGCTGTCATCCATCGTCGAAGCCGTGCGCGGTGTGGGCCGTGGCGAGGCGGGGTGGCTCAGCCAGCGCATCGCCGCGCTGTTCGTGGGCGCCCGGCGCCACACCCAGCGTAGCGACCACCTTCTGGCGCCCCTCAGCGACCGCGAGCGCGAGGTCCTGGGCGAACTATCCCACGGTCTGACCAACGCTCAGATCGGCGAGGCGCTGTTCATCTCAGAGAGTACGGTCAAGAAGCACGTCAACAACATCTACGAGAAGATCGGTGTGAGCACCCGCGCCCAGGCCGTGGCGTGGATGTGGCGAAACGGGTTAGTGGATGGCAATGGGTGAACCCAGCCCGGAGGGTGGCACCAGGGAAACAGCGCACCGCCCTTACAGCACGACCACCTGCGCACGCCCAATCCGGACACCATCGCGCAGGAGCAGCACCACGTATGGGCCCGGCGCCACGCGCACATCGGCCAGCGTCTCTGTATGCGAACCAACGCCTCGGACGCCGACGTCGAACCGCGTCTGCTCTCGACCCAACACATCCACCATGCGCGCTTCGATACGCCCAGGCATGGCCAGCGTGTAGCTGAGCGTCAGCCCACCATGACTTGGGTTGGGATAGGTGACCAAGTTCATGTCGTCGGAAAGCCCCGGTGCAGACTCGGTCGAGATCCGGTTGAATTCGCCATACTCCTGATCGCCAACACGAGCGTACACCAGCTCTCTGCTCGTACCACCGCCCTCATTGAATCCATAGCTGAGTAGCCCGACGTCGTATGCAAAGCCATAACTTGTGGGAATGGCGCTGTATGTCGTCAGCGTCTTCACGGTGTTTGGCATGCCGCCTGTGCTCGTGCCATTGAACCACTGCTCGCTATGCTCACACGCAACAAAGTAGGAGGTGAAGCCCGCATCATCGAGTTGGGTCGATCCACAAGGTGCATCAAGGCTGAGTCGGTAATGCCCCCACGGTACTTGAAAGCCCGGGTCAGACGTCGTCGGGTATTCGACGAGGTTGGCGGTACTGTCGTCGTACCGCAAAAGACCTGTCGCCACTTCACCGGGATAGCATGTCCTCCGATAAGGGAAAAACTGGTCCGCATACACGGAGTCGCAGCGCGATTCAAGCACGAAGTAGACTGTGCCCTCAATCAGACTGTCGGCTAGAATTATCCACGTGTCGTACCAGCGCTCGTGGGTCTGGCCGTTAATGTCGTACGTCTCG
>JBCCMF010000097.1:0-13543 GCA_039026435.1 Bacteroidota bacterium | reverse complement strand
GCGTGAGCTGGCGGCGGCTCTCGGCCAGCTGCTCCTGCATCGCGTTGAACGTCTCCATCAGCTCGCCAATCTCGTCGCGGCTCTTGATGGGCTTGACGCGGGTGTACTCGCCCTTGCCCGTTTGCCGCAGCCCCTCGCGCAAGTAGGCAATCGGGCGGGCCAATGTGTTGGCGATGAGCGAGGCGGTGAGCAGCACCACGATCACCAGCAGCAGCAACGCGCCGAACAGGTAGGCTCCGTTGCGAGCGCGCTCCTCCTCGATGCGCTCCTGCCCGGGCAGGATGGGCAGCGAAAGTACGTACTGCGGCCGCCCTTGCTCGTCGGGGACGGCGTGGTAGCCAATCAGGTACCCCACGCTGCCGATCTGCTGGGTGGCATACGTGAACCGGAAGCCATCATAGTACAGGTCTTTGTACACCGAGGCGGGTAGGCGCTGGTCGATGAGGCGGTCTTCGATGAGCTGGGGGCGGCTCGAGCCCACGAGGCGTTCGTCTTGGTACAGGTTGAGGTCGAGGCCCACCTGCGCGGCGAGCGAGTCGATCTGCGTGCGGCCGAGGACGCGGTACGGCAGTTCGCCGCCGCGCGCCTCGAAGGCGAGCGTCTCCTCCACGCGGTCGAGGTACTGCTCCAGGTTGGAGCGGATGGCGCCGTCGGTCTCTTCCACGATGCCTTCGCGCCCCACGTAGCCTACCAGCGTGACCGTCACTACGCCCACGAACAAGAACGCGTTGAGCACGCGGTCGCGGAACTGCACGCGTGGCGCTGGGAGCACGCCCGCACGGCGGCGGAGATACAACCCGACGGCATATACGATCAGGCCGATCACCAAGCCACCCAGCGTCAGGCGGAGCAGGTAATACAGGTGGTCGAAGGTGCCCACCGAGCGGACGCGCACGGCGACGACAGCGGTGTTCGTAGAGGCCTGCTGCAGAGCCGGGATGAGGCCGGGGCGCGTCGCTTGTTGGCGGCGGTAGTAGGTGAGGTAGGTTTTGTCCTTGACCTCCTCCTCGCGCCACACCTCGGGGGCGATCAGCAGCAGGTCTTGCACGTCGGGGTCCATGCGGTAGCGGCCAAAGTCGCGCCGGAAGCTGCGTACGAGCACGCCCTGCCGGAACTCGGCCATCGACAGGTCGGCATAGAGCGCGTCGTAGAAGCCTGCGGGCGTGAGGATGCGGGGGAAGGGCGTGGTGGTGTCGCTACGGAGGGTGTAGGGCTCGGCGCGGGCCAGCACCCAGCCTGCAACCTGACCGAGCGCATTGCGAAGGGGCATGAACGCGGCGTAGTCAAACTGGGTCGGCTCGCGGCGCCCGGTGATGGGCTCTACGATGGGCCGCTCGCTGTAGCCCGATGCTGTGTACATGGCCTGTAGCACCTCGAAGGCCAGCTCGTCGCCGTCGTCCAGGCTTGCCCGGTTGAACCGCAGCTCGGCTTCGTAGTGGCTGCCTAGGACGTGACCAGCGGCGTCGTAAACGACGAGGCTCACGTCGTACGCGCGCAGCGATGTGGCCATCGACTGCCGAAGCACGGTGTGCGTCAGCGAGTCGAGCGCGGCGCGGCGCATCAGGCTGGAGTCAGCGAGATGTACGGACAGCTGGGGAGCGCTGCTCAGGTCGTAGGCCAGCTGCTCTACAGCAAACGCAACGGGCGCATCCCGCCCTTCGCCAAAGGCATCCGCGGCATCCTGCATCTGAAGGCGCCGCTGCTGATCGACGCCCTGGTAGAACAGAGGGTAGGCAGCGAGGGTGACTACGAAGAGGGTGAGCAGCACGATGCGCAGCTGAAACAGCGCCGTGATGGAGGCGGGTGGGCGCTGGGCCGTCGCGGCACCGAGGCCGCTCATCGCCAGCAGCAGCACAAAGCTGCCTGCCACAAACACCGTGGGCAAGACGAATAGGATACCTACGCTGCCGAGCAGCACCCCCATCAGCCCGGCGATTCGCCGTCGGTGGTCCACGTACAGCCCTGCCAGCCGCCCCGCCGATACGACGGCCAACGCTACCGCCGCCGTGCAGAGCAGCAGGGCGACGAAGATGAGCAGCACCAGCGGCTCGGGGTTGAGGCTGGTGCGGTCCAGGTAGTCGAGTGTGCTGTCGAGCACAACGCGTTGGGCCAGCGCGGCCAGCCCCCACGTGAGCAAGCCCACCCATCCGGCAAGGACGAGCCCAACGGCCAGCGCCTGCCCGTGCGGCACAGCGTGCTGTGGGGTGTCGGCTTGCTGGCGAAGCTGCACGCCACGCACGAAGGCGAAGAGTGCACTGGCGTGCGCGAGGGCAAACAGCCCCGTCAGCAGCAGGTCGCCTGTGGAACGGGCCAGCCCGCCGCCGATGTCAGAGGCGAGGTGGGTGGGGTCGAACAGCGGGCTGAGCGGTGCGCGGCCCGGCTGCCAACGTCCGGGGACGTCCAGCGCGAGCAGCGCATAGCGTACGCCCCACCACGCGATGCTGAGCAGGGCAAAGCCGAGTACGCGCCGACGTGCGGTGTCAGCACGTTGATACACCATCCACAGTAGCGCGAGTCCCCAGCCGAAGAGCAGCGTGGTCCAGAGCGCCAGCACGTGGCCGTACTGCGCGCCGATGGCCGTGACTAGGGCAGCCTCGGAGGGCGGCTCCACAAACACCCGTGCCAGCGGTGCGCCGTCTATGCCTTGGAGTACGCGTGCTGCCTGGCCGTCCAGGGCTTCGGGTCCGCCGGGGACGTCGCCGTAGAGGATACGTACGGGGCGCTGGGTCAGGCGGCGCCACTCGTCCTGCAGGTCGTAGTCGCGCAGGTACTGGTTCTGCACGGGCGCGCGGAACGCGATCGTCTCCATCAGGCGCACCGCGCCGAGCACTTCAGCGCCATCGCGTACGGGATGCCACACCACGAGCGCTCGGCGGCGGCCTTCGTCTTCGGCCATCGCGATCTGCATGCGGCTCAGGAACTGCGTGGACGCCGGCGCGACGTCGAGCGGCATGCTGAAGCCGCTCCAGACGACGACCTGCGGCGTGCGGTTGTACAACTCTGCCGCCGTCCGATTGGGAAGGGCTAGGGCCGCGAACTGCCGGAACAGCGCTTCGCGGGCCAGCTCATAGCCAGCCGTGCCAGGTGCGCCGTCGCTGAACGCGCGCAGTGCTCGGATCAACTCATCATCGCTGGCCAAGCGTTCGGCCTGGGCGAGCAGGGTGCGCTGCCGCCGCTCAAAGTCGGCGTCGATGCGTGCCAGGGCTTCGCCGAGGACCGCCTGCTGTTCGGCCGTAGTCGTGGTCGCATACCGCGTCTGGTGCCACCAGCCGATGAGCCATGTGCCCACGAGGCCCGCCAAGAGCAGTCCCGCTATCGCAAGGGCGCGTCGGAGAGGCACGGCAGCGCTAGGCATCGGCGTTAGCGGCTCGTGCGCATCAGGCGGAGCTCGCGCAGGTACCACGTATCGTCATCGCTGTCGTGTACCAACCGGGCGTACAGGCGTAGCCGCTCGCCGCTGCCCTGGACCGTGTAGACGCCGCTGAGGAAGCCTTGCTTGCCCGAGGGCGAAGGGGTGCGCAGGTCGAGGCGTTGAAGGGGGTGCTGGGCGAAGAAGCCTGCGAGTACGAAGCGCGCCTGCGCCCGGCTGTACTGCTTGTCGGCGCCGAACAGGTTGATGTCCACGCGCGGTGCCAGCATGGACGTGAGCTGCGCCACATTGCGCGCCTTAACGTGCAGCTCAAACTGCGTGGCCGCGTCGTTCAGGGTGGTCTGCGCGTGCACAGGGGCCATGAACGCAAGCCCAGTAAGCAGCAAGATGAACAGGGTGCGGATCATCGGGTGTTAGACCAGATCTGGCAATTTGTGGTGCAGCACACCGTCTAATCTTGTCATCCCGAGCGGAGCCGAGGGATCTCCCCCGATTATGGATTGCACAGCCTCAATGTGGGAGATCCCTCGGCTACAGTCTTCGACTTTCGCTCGGGATGGCAACTTTGATTGCACAATCATCTTTCAAAGCTGGTATTAGACGCGTGCAGTGGCGTGAACAAAGAGGGGCCTGCACACGGTCAGCATGCAGGCCCCTGGTAAAGCGTCAGGTCATGCGCGCTTAGTTGCCCTTCTGGCACTTGTCGCGCACGCCCAGGTTGCACAGTTCGTACTCTGCGCTGGGGCGGAAGGCGCCCGTGGTGACGAGGGCGAAAGTGGCACGAGCCGCTTCGTTGTCACCCGACTTCATCAGCGCCTCCCCCTTGATGAAGTTGATCTTCGACTGGTCGGCACGGCTGATGCGGCCCATGCCGAGCGCCTTGTCTGCCATCGCTACAGCCTGTGCGTAGTCGCCTTTGATGTTGTAGGCCATCGCCATGTAGAAGTATTCATCCGCACTGGCCTCGATGTATTCTTCCATCTCGGTCAGGATGGCGATGGCTTGGTCAGCTTGCGAGCTGGTGGGGTTGTTTTCCAGCAGCGGCTTGACCTGGTTCAGGAAGTAAATCTCGATCTTGCGGTTAGCCGAGCGGGCTACTTTGGGGGTACCCTCGGCATTGGCCTTCTCAATCGCCATCTGCAAGGTAGCAATGCCGTCTTCCTTGTTGCCCATGTCAGAGAGCATCACATCGCCCTTGTCGTGGTAGTTGCGGGCGTAGCCGGGGTTGTTGGCGATGCCGGTGTCAAAGTGCTGAAGGGCTTGGTCGAAGTTACCGCCCTTGGCCGCTTGCCGACCGCGGGCGTTGTCGATTTGCGCCATCACCTTCTTCGAGCTTCTGATGACGGTGTCATCGCCCTGCGCTGCAGCGAGCTGCGCGGCACGGGAGAACTCGGTGTAGGCAGTGTTATAATCCTTGGCCTTGGCCGCTTCGAGGGCCGCGTTGTAGGCCTTCTTGTACTCCTGGTCGTCCTGAGCGTGGGCCTGCGCGCTGAGGCCCACGGCTAGCACAGCCAGCAGAAGGGCGCGTGTGAGGAGATGGCGCAAGGTCTGGTACGATGCAGTCATGGTGTGTGTCGTTCGGTGAATGGATCAAATGGGGGTTCGGTCGTAAGCACAGGGCGCTGGTGGCCCACACGCAGAGGGACTAACGAGGACTGTGCCAAGGTGGGCGAGACTCGGGCGCGCAAGGCCGCGAAGCGCCACAAAGATACAAAAACGAGCCGTTTGGGCCAGCCGTATACCCTACACTGCGTTCCAATAAAACACAATGGTAACGCAGAAGTTGCTCATTTTGTACAGCTTACGTCGCTGTGGTGTCTACCAAAGTGGGCAAAACTACCTCGCTGCCTCAAAATACGAGGCCCTAGAAGTTGGGCGAGATCGGGTTGTTGCGGTAGAACGCGCAGATCGTCTCCACTGCTTCCACGGGGTCGTCGGTGACGGTGATCAGGTCGAGGTCGCCCGGCGAGATGTTGCCCTCGGCCAGCATCGTGCCCTTGATCCAGTCGATTAACCCTTGCCAAAAGTCGGAGCCCATGAGGATGACGGGGTACTTGGTCGCCTTGCGCGTCTGGATGAGCGTGATCGACTCGAAGAGCTCGTCGAGCGTGCCGTAGCCGCCGGGCATGACGATGAGCGCCTGCGCGTACTTGACGAGCATCACCTTGCGCACGAAGAAGAAGTCGAAGTTGATGAGCTTGTCGCTGTCGATGTACGGGTTGGCGCCTTGCTCGAAGGGGAGCGTGATGTTGAGCCCCACCGAGGTGCCGCCCGCTTCGTGCGCGCCGCGGTTGGCGGCCTCCATGATGCCCGGGCCGCCGCCCGTGATGACACCGAAGTTGTGCGCCACCAGCTGCTTGGCCACGTCGCGCGTCAGCTCATAGTACTTCTCGCCGGGCTTAGTCCGCGCCGAACCAAACACGGTCACTGCTGCGCCCACCTCCGAGAGCGTCTCGAAGCCCTCCACAAACTCCGACATGATGCGGAAGACGCGCCAGAGGTCTTTGATGCGCGCCTGGTTCCACGCCGCTACATCGGCAGGCGTCATTTCTTCGGGGATGTTATGCGGCGGTTTGTCGGAGGAGGTCGAAAGCGGAAGCATAGGCCGTAGCTGGTGATAAGTGAGAAGAAGCGCTTCCTAACGAGGCGCCAGGCTTCACGATCCGCCATCCCACCCGAACCTCGAACAGCGCGAAGCGCGCCCAAACCCCGATACCCGAGCCATCGCGTATTCGCCGAGGCTTCGTGCGCGGCGGTCAACTTCGGCGCGGGGTTCGCATACACTGTTGCCACACGCCGTTCCCGGTTCACCATGTCTCGGTAGCGGAACCTTCTACACCGCTCTCCGGAATCGGCTTCCTGGGCACGCGCACTGACGCTCCCGGTTGAGGCCCCTCGTACTGCGCTGCACGCCGCCCTGGCAATTTCGGCAGCATCCATGCGGATCCCAGACAGCTTATGGCAGCGCTAGCTCGAGTGGTGGCGCGTGTCCGTACACCCGACGTATGTCCGATTTTAAAGCTCTTGGCCTCAAAGGCAACACGCTCAAAGGCGTGAGCCGCGCAGGCTACACCACCCCATCACCCATCCAAGCCGCTGCCATTCCCTTGGCGGTGGCAGGGCGCGACCTCATCGGCTGCGCCCAGACCGGGACGGGCAAGACGGCGGCCTTCGTGCTGCCGATGTTGCACCGTCTCTACGAGATGCCCCGCCCCAAGCGCGGCCGCCCCGTGCGCGCGCTGGTCGTCGTACCTACACGCGAACTCGCCCTGCAAGTCGAAAAGGCGACGCGCACCTACGGCCAGTTCACGCCCTTCCTCAGCCTCGCCGTGTTCGGCGGTACGAGCATCGATAAGCAGATCCGCACGCTGCGGCGCGGCGTAGACATCGTAGTCGCCACGCCTGGACGCCTGCTCGACCTGATGGATCGCGGCGTGATCAGCCTCTCGAAAGTGGGCGTGTTCGTGCTCGACGAAGCCGACCGTATGTTCGACATGGGCTTCATCAAAGACATCCGCAAGATCGCCGCCGAGGTACCCAAGCAGCGCCAGACGCTGCTGTTCTCGGCGACGATGCCCAAGGCCGTCCAAGAACTCGCCCAGAGCATCCAGACGGAGCCCGAGTACATCCAGGTGGGCCAGCGCCGCAACCCGGCGAAGACGGTAGACCAGGGCGTCTGCCGCGTGCTGCCGAACGAGAAAATCGGCCTCCTCTGCCATGTGCTCCAGACCCAAGACGTGGAGAGCGTGATCGTGTTCTCGCGCACGAAGTACCGCGCCGACCGCATCGTGCGCAAGCTGAGCAAGAAAGGCTTCAGCGCCACCGTCATGCACTCGAACCGCTCGCAGAAGCAGCGCGAGAAGGCACTGGCCGGCTTCCGCTCGGGCCGCTTCCAAGTGCTGGTCGCCACCGATGTGGCGGCGCGCGGCATCGACGTAGACAGCATCTCGCACGTCATCAACTACGACACGCCCAACCAGCCCGACAGCTACATCCACCGCATCGGCCGGACGGGCCGCGCCGAGACCGAAGGCGTCGCGCTGACGTTCGTGACCGAGGCCGAAGAGAAGCACCTGATCGCCATCGAGGAGCACATCAGCCGCCGCCTGCCGCGCAAGGTGTTCGAGGGCTTCGAGAGCGATGCGCCGCCGGAGATCTTGCCCGCGCCGGGATCGGTCACGCCCAAGACGCCGAAGCACAAGAAGTCCAAGGCGAGCAGGCGAAAGAAGGCCGCGGCCCGCAAGCGCAACCGCAAGCATAAGCGGCAACGCTCGACCTCGTGAGCGCAGTGTCAGTTGCGCTTCGGGGCGACCTAGAGGCCGCGCTGGGGCAAATCCAAACGATGCAGCCGCTCGCGGCAGGGCATGGCGCCGATGCGTTTCGCTTGGAGACGCCGAGCAGCCGTTTCTTCGTCAAAGTCGGTCGAGGCCATGCAGCTGCACAGATTCGCGCCGAGGCTACGGGCTTGCACGCACTGTTGGCACACAGCCCGATGGTGGCACAGGTCCGGTGGACGGGCGACGCCGACGGAGCGACGGCCCTCGCGCTGGACTGGGTTGAGCAGGGACGCCGCACACCGCGAGGCGAAGCACAATTGGGCGAAGGCCTCGCCGAACTGCACCGCTACTCGGCTGCCGAGGCCACGCGCTACGGTTTTGCCGCGGACAACTTCATCGGCGCCACGCCGCAGCGCAACACATCGACCGGGGCTTGGCCAGCGTTCTTCCGGGACTATCGGCTCATGCCACAGGTCGCGCTGGCTCGGCAAAACGGCTACTGGCAGACGTGCTGGACGCCGTGGTTGGAGCAGGTGTATCGGCGCCTGGATGACCTCCTGCCATCGCATCCGCCGCCGAGCCTGCTACACGGCGACTTGTGGAGCGGCAACGTGTTGTACCGCGCTGATGGCTCGCCCGTGCTCATCGACCCCGCCGTCTACCACGGCGACCGCGAGGCCGACCTGGCGATGACGCGGTTGTTTGGCGGCTTCGGCCGTGCGTTTTATGAAGCCTATGAAGCTACTTGGCCGCCAGACGGAGGGGCTGAGGAGCGCGTGGGGCTTTACAACTTGTACCACCTGCTGAACCACCTCAACCTTTTCGGAAGTGGTTATGCCGGAAGTGTAGAAGGTGTGCTTAAAAAGTTTAGGCACTAAATCGACTGAGAGGGGCACTAGTTTGCGTTGAGAGGTTTTGCATATTAACTCAATTTTGCATAACTAGGCGTGCAAAGATTAGTGTCTGATACATTGGGTTAACCTTGAAAATGCAGATAGTCGCACATCGCCAAGTCAATTACAAGGCCATGCGAATTGTAGTTGGTGTAATAGCGCTCCTACTCTCACCAATAGTGTATTACTTGTCTGGCGAAGGACCGGACTTAGCATCGATTAGCGCTTCCTATTGGACAGACGCGCGGGATATTTTTGTAGGGTCTCTGGTAGCGGTTGGTTTTTTCCTCGCTACATACAACGGATCTGGAAAAACAAGGGACAGTGAGTACTATCTGAGCAAAGCTGCGTGTGTGTTCGCTGGCCTTGTCGCTATTTTTCCCACAAAAGGTGGCACACCTGCCAAATGGGTGAACCACATTGCCGATGCCGTATGGCTTTGTACTGGGCAGATTCATTATGCATCTGCCGTCCTCCTCTTTATCTGTCTAATGGCACTGATGTGGTTCTTCTCCATTCGGGCCAGACTCAAAGGTAGTGAGGTTCGTTCACTCATGTATCGGGCGATTAGTATCGCTATGGGTGTAGGAATGGCATTGATATATCTTGTCGGGGAGTATGTATTGGTTCGAAGGGATACGGTATTTTGGGTTGAAGTCTGGGGGCTCACTCTGTTCGGCATAGGGTGGCTCAGAGCGGGTACATACAAGAGCAAAGAGTGAGTAGACCCTGGTCAAGGACTTTCTAAGGAACTGAGAGTAACAATCATTTTCTGGTCGGATCGAGCCTCATCCCAACGAGCGGGGTGCACAGCAACGCGATTCTGATACATCCGGACCGTCTGAGCGTTTTGGAGGCGCAGGTCGAGGGGCGTGAGCACAGCGAGGAGTGCCTCGGCGCGCTGTTGCTGCAATTCGGGATCTTCTGTCCATGCCACGCGGCGGAGCAGACCCATCAGGCGGGTGCCTTTGTACGCAGCGAGGATGGCAGGCTGTCGAGGCGAGAAGGTGTCTATGGTGCTGTCGGGCGCGGTGGTTTCGATGACAAGTTCGGTGCGGTACGGCTGCTCGACGCTGGCGAAGGTGGGGTATACGGCGAACGGCCACGAGTCGATGAGCAGCACCCCACACAGCCCGTTGACGACGATGAGCGCCCAGCCCACACGCCGCGATGCCTTCGGCATTGGCGAGGTTTGCTGATCAGCAGATGTGCGCTCCCGCCAGAAGAACACGTACATCGCCACCGTAGGCCACGCGACGATGTGCATCAGTGCGGCGATGGCGGCGTGCATGACCAGGGCTCCGGCGATGGCGAGGCGCCGCAGCCTCGGGTGGAAGAGCGCGAAGACGAAGCCCATCTCGACGAGCATCACGCCCAGCCCCGACGCCTCGATGAAGCCTGGCCACTCATCTACACGGACCGCTGGCAGCCAGTCCAGCCGATGCCACTGCGCGTAGAGCATCAGCCGTAGGTTGTCGCTCACGGCCCAGTCGAGGCCGCCGATGACGTACTTCCAGAAGCCCGAGAAGAAGTAGAGCACGCCCAACAGCAGCGTCCCCAGGCGGAGCGGCACGCCATACCGCAAGGCGGATGCTTGTGGGCCACGCCACGAGCCGAGGCGGAGTGCGGCGGCGGCGGGGCTGGCGGCGAGCATCGCGCCGAACCACAGCAGGTGGTGGTAGTGATCGATCTTGCCGTACAGCTGCGCGATGCCCATCACGTAGACGCCCAGCAGCACCGTGCCCCACGCCGCGTAGCGATACGCCACGCCAAGCAGCGCCATCAGGCACAGCCCGCGCCAGAGCCAGCCCATCGCCAGCGTCAGCGTCGGGTCGATGGGCAATAGCGGGAGCAGGGCGCCCCAGCCCGGCGGCGGCGCCAGCAGTACCTCGGGCAGCGCGCTCATCCGCACGGCCTCGCCGAGGTCGAAGTAGACGAGCATCGCGCCGAACACGACGATGCGTGCCGCCGCCAGTCCGGTAGCCGACGCAGGTTGCAGCACGTAGCGCCGTACGGCCTCAACGATGCGATCCGCGAAGCCGACAACAAGCCCGCCCGCCAGGCCCAGCAATCCGAAGAAGCGGTACAACACGGGCACGCCGTACTCCAGAAAGTAGGCGAGGTCGCGTTGCTCCGGGTCCAGCTGGCGGTGCAACTCCAAGTAGCGCCCCACTGCCGACGCCTCGGGTGCTGCCAGCGCCGCCTCGATCAGCGCTGCGCCCTGCCACATCCACCACGCCAGACCCACGGCAGCCGCGGCCAGCAGCACCACGCCCAGCACACGGAGGCGCTGCGCAGGGGCCGTCGGTTTGGCGAGCGTGGTAGACACAGAAGCGGGCGGCGGGACCGTGGATTTTCTCGCAGAAGATACGCTCGACCTAACCAAGGCGCTTGTGGTGGCGGTCGCTACCGAATACCTTTGCGGCCCCTGGTTGCACACATACCGCCTGCGCCGAACCACATGGACGGCACGCTGCTTACCATCCTGGTCTTCCTCGCCGTCGCCACGGTCCTGGCAATGGTGCAGGCGCGCAAGCGCGACAAGTGCCTGCGCAGCTTTTCTGGTTTCCACGTGACGCTGGCCGAGAAAGGCGGCGACGTGACGTGGGGTATCCTGGACGTCTACACCAGCGGCCTGGAGATCCGGTATGGCGAGCCCATCGCGGCGCGGCACGGGCACCTAGAGCGGTCGTTCATCTTCTACAGGGAGCAGTACGAGGCGATGGATGCGTTGTACCGTTTCCCGGAAGGTCTCACGGCCAACGAGCAGGCCCGCCGCAAGGTCATCATCCAACGCACCGCACAGCCCGGCATCGGGCGGCGGCTTCTACGGCGGGCGCGCAACTGGGTGTCGATGATCCGCGATGCGCTGGTGCAGGCGGCGTCGATGGTGATTGGGGCCACGAAGACGCAGCAGCCGGGCTCGGCGGTGCTGGCCTCGCAGGAGTCGCAGCTCAAGGCGCTCTCCAGCGAGATCATCGGCCACGCGGGCAACGCGTTCGACCCGCTGCTGGAGCAGCACCTGTTTCGGCAGGTCGTGCTGGAGGTCACGCGCAACGGCCGCACGTTCTCGTACTGCGGCTGGCTCAAGGACTACACGGCCAACTTCATCGAGGTCGTGGATGCCTTCACCAACACCGCCGACGTGCAATTCCCTGTCGATACCTACCGCGTGGGCGATGAGCGGCTGGAGAACGTCCGCATCGCCGTGCTGAACGGGCGCGTGCAGATCAGCAACCAGACCGAACACATGCTGTTCGTGGAGCGCGTGGAGGCGGGCGACTGGAGCCGGGCCATCGGTGCGACGTTGCCGCCCAGCTACACCGCCGACCTCACGCTGCCCGCACGGACCACGCCCGACGCCGTCACGGCACGCATCGGCGCCATCGATCGGGTGGATATGGTGGTGCCGCGTACGCATGCGATTGTGCGGCACTCGGCGGATGGGTCGGAGCAGCGGCGGGCGGCGCCGGCCAGCGTGACGGCAGAGACGGTAGCGGAGAAGAAGCGGACGCCCGAGCCCGCATGACACCGTACCTCGTCCATAGCACCCAGCACCACGGGCACACGCGCCCCGGCCACCCCGAGCACGCCGGTCGGCTCGAAGCCGTCCTCGCCCAGCTCGCCGCCGACCCGATGACGCGAGCCATCCCGCTGCATGCCGCAACGCCAGCCGCTGCCGCCGATGCGTTGCTCGTCCACACGCTGGATTACCTGGATCACCTCGCCACGGCCTGTGCCCTCGGCGGTACGCAGCTCGACCCCGACACGTACTCCACCGCCCACAGCCTGGATGCCGCCTACCACGGCCTCGGCGCCGTGCTCTCCGCCACCGATGCGGTGACATCGGGCCAGGCCAAGCGATCCTTTGCCCTCACGCGTCCGCCGGGCCACCATGCGCTGCCCGACGCGTCGATGGGCTTCTGCCTCTTCTCGAGCGTGGCGGTCGCCGCCAAGCACGCCTTGCAGCACGAGGCCATCCGCCGCGTGGCGGTCATCGACTTCGACGTCCATCACGGCAACGGTACGCAGGCCGCGCTCTACGATGAGCCGGACGCGCTCTTCATCTGCCTGCACCAAGCCGACCTGTGGCCGCACAGCGGGTCAGTGAAGGAGACGGGCACGGGGCGCGGGCGCGGCGCCACCGTCAACCTGCCGCTCCCCGACGGCACAAGCGACGCCACGTATGCCGCTGTCCTCGACCGCATCGTCACACCGCTGGTAGAAGCCTGCAGTCCCGATCTGCTGCTGGTCTCGGCGGGCTTCGATGCGCACTGGCGCGATCCGCTGGCCGGGCTCCAGCTGAGCTTGCAAGGCTTCGGCGCCGTCGTGCGTCGGCTGCTCGCGCTGGCCGAGACATGCTGCGAGGGCCGCGTCGTGTTTGCGATGGAGGGCGGGTACGATCTGGAGGTGCTGAGCCACGGCGTGACCAACACCGTGCGCCTGCTGGCCGACCCGTCGGCGGTGGTGCAGGACCCCATCGGTGCGGCGCCGGGGGCGGACCGGGTGAACGACAGCCTCGTGGCTGACCTCGCCGTGTACCACCACCTGTTCTGATACCATCTATGGAAGACTACCGTACCAAACGTGGCATGCTCGATATATCACGAAGTCCCCTCTTCTGGGAGCTAGGAGAGGGACAGGGTGAGTTCGAAAAAGGGGTGTTGCCAAGGCTGATCTACCTCACCCTAACCCTCGCCTAGCTCATAGGAGAGGGAGCCCGTCATGCTTGATTAAGACGTTTTGATCTGCAGAGCGCAACGGCGTAGACACCTATCAGAATTGCTGTGACGAGGGACTTCCCTAACTTCGAGCGTTACCGCCCCGTCGTGGATGACTGGGGGGCGTTCTCTGACGCGCTGCGGCGGCCGTTGCCCACCTGCATCTGGACGAACACGCTGCGTACCACGCCGGATGGGCTGGCGGAGCAGATGGCCGCGTTTGGGTTCGACCTGGAACCCCTCGACTGGTATCCCGACGCCTTCCGCGTGCCTGCCGATGTG
>JBCCMF010000096.1:0-13579 GCA_039026435.1 Bacteroidota bacterium | reverse complement strand
TCGGCATCTGTTCGTGAACCACGCCGAGCGGATCAAGTCGATCGAGTGGAGCAGGCAGAAGGACGTCCAGTTCGTCTCCGGGCTGCGCATCGTGGGCGAGGACCGCGTTGGCATCGCCAGCGACATCACGACGGTCATCTCGAAGAGCCTCAAGACCAATATCCGTTCGCTCAACATCGAAGCCAACGACGGCGTGTTTGAGAGCCGCGTGCTACTCAACGTGAGCGACCTGAAGCACCTGGAGCGCGTGATTCAGCGCATCAAGCGGGTCAAGGGCATCTTCGGCGTCTACCGCTTTGAGGAGTAGCGCCTACTTGAGCAGGAGCATGGTGTGCGTCTGCCGGAAGTCGCTTGCCGACAGTTGGTACAGATAGACGCCGCTCGCCACCGAGAGCCCTGCCGCGTTGCGTCCGTCCCACTGCGCCGTATGGTAGCCTGCGGCCTGTGCCGAGGCTGAGACCAGCGTGCGGATGCGTCGCCCCAGTGTGTCGTAGATGGTCAGCGTCACGTCCGAGGCGATGGGCAGGGCATACCGGATAGTCGTCGTTGGGTTGAACGGGTTGGGGTAGTTGCGCTCCATCGCGAACGCCCTCGGCAAGCCCGTCTCGGCATCGGTGCTGGTGCGGTCGGGGGCGTCGGTGACGACCTGGGTGATATTTCCGGCGGCATCGTACGTGTAGCGGATCTCGCTCGTGCCGTCGTAGGAGGCCGACGTCAAGCGCCCGGCATCGTCGTAGCGGTAGGTGATGCTGGTCGGGGCCTGGGCAACGGCGACATGGCTCATCCACAGGCCGAGCAGGAGAAGGAAAACGGTGCGCATAGCAGAGGGAGGTTGCGATTAGTAGCCGGTGATGGCCTTGCCGAGCCAGCGGAATCTTTCGTAGACGGGGATGGGCGAGGCGCCATCGAGTGCTGTGCCGAGTCCTTCCACGTAGGTGACCCACTGGTCCCAGAACTGCACGTCGTGGATGGCTACGAGGCCTTCTTCGTACCACTCCTGCGTCAGTTCGAGGAGCTGTTGATAGCGCTCGAAGGTGATGGTCTTGTTGGCATACGAGATGGCCAGGCGCTCGATGCGCTTTAAGTATGACTCGGTGTGCCGCAGCAGTTGCTGCTCGTACCGGACGAGCGAGCGCTCGCTCTTGACCTTGGCCCGGCACACGGCGACGGCCGCACTCAGGGCAAAGGCCGCGGCACCGAGCTTGCCTGCCTTGTCTGCCTTGATCTTGCTCGCGCTCTTGGCTGCGGCGCCTTTGCGGGCGATCTGCACCGCTAGGTCGCGCAGGCCCATCTTGGCGAAAGCCTTCGCATACCGCCCAAAGAACCGTGCTTGGTTAGCGCCCTTGCGGGTAGCGGCTTGCTCAGCCACGAACGAGCCGAGGCTTGCGCCGCTGAGCACGTTGTCGCCTTGTCCGCTGCCCTCGCCGAAGACAGCGAGGATGACGTCGCAGCCGCCGTCGAGTGCGGCGTAGCCTGCATCGCCGACGGCCGACGCGGCGCTCGAAATGCTGGACTCGCCGCTTGGATCGATGTAGCCCATCGGGTCCTGCGTGCCGTAGCCGTACGGGTTGACCGAGAGCGGGTGGAACTGGTCGCGCACGGGGTCGGGGCTGACGAAGCGGCGCGTGCTGCGGTCGTAGATGCGCTTCTCGGTGTGGAGCAGCGATGATTCTGGCTCTTCGATGACGCTGAACTGCCCCATGAAGGTGAACGGGTTGGCCAGGTCGGTGCTGCGGTTGATCGTGGCCCCGTATGGGCTGTAGGCATAGGCCTGCACGACGTCGCCCACGTCATCGGTCATGAACAGCGTGTTGCCGCGCTCGTCGAAGTGGTAGAACTGCCGCGCGCCCGTCGCGGCCTCGATGCGGTAGAGCAGCCGCCCATCGGGCAGGTGGACGTAGTACCAGCGGTCGGTGCCGTCGTGCTGCTCGGTAGCCACCGCTGACTCGTCGAAGCCGTCGCTCCACACGAAGCGCTGCGTGCCGCTGTCATCGGTGCGCGTGACGAGACGGTCGAAGCCGTCGTGGGTAAACGTGACCGTTCGGGTGCCGAGTGTGAGAGCAGACCCACGGTCCGCCCCGTCCCACGTGAGGGCCATGTCGCCCTGCGCCGTGAGCTGGCCGAGCGGGTCGTAGGTCGCGTTTTGGAGTTCGTGGCCAGTGCGGTACGGAATGTCTACGGTGGCGGCGTCGAGGCGGAGTGGAAGGGGCTGCTCGCGCAGGGCCTCGGTCAGGCGGAGGCCGTCGTACGTCAGGGCAAGCCGAGCGCGTGTCGTTTCGCCGTGTGTTTCGTGGATCTCGGTAGCGCGCCCATCGGGGTTGAACGTGTAGGCGGTGGTGGTGCCGTTGGTGCGGGTGATGGCTTCGGGGAAACCTCGGGCGGTGAAGGCAAAGGTCATCACCTCGGTACCGTTTTCGCTGATCGATTGCAGCCGTGCGTTCCCATCGTAGGCATACGTGATGGTGGGGCCGCTGGGCCACTGGATCTGCGTAGGCTGCCCGATGGCGTTGCGCGTGATGGCGATACCGTTCGTCTCCGTCACTTGATCGGTAGCATCGTACGCGAGGTCGATGTCGGGACCGCTGGTGAGCCGTCCCAGCGCGTCATAGGTGAAGTCGAGCGTGGTGCCGGGGTATTGGGCTTGGGTGATTTGGTCGGTAACGTCATACGTGAACCCGACCGTGCTGCCGTCAGGGCGTTGGGCTTGCGTCATGCGATCGCGGTCATCGTAGCTGAACGACCACGTTTGGCCCTGTGGGTTGGTGCGTGAGGCGAGTCGCCCAAGCGCATCGTACGTGCGTGCCCATGTGGCGCCCGTTGCGTCACGAAGAGCTGTGAGCCGTCCGGCCGCATCTAGCTCGTACGTGACGCGCGGCGCTCCGCCTGTGGAGGAGGCCATGAGCAGCCCGTCAGAACGTTGGCCTAGCGTGTGATTCGGCACGCCTCCCTCCACCGTGTTGGTGAGCCGATCCAGCGGGTCGTACGAGACGTCGAAGACGGTGCCGCCGGGATACGTGAGCTGGGTTAGGTTGCCATGCTCGTCATGGGCAAAGCGGTAGGCACCGCCATCCGGGAGGCTGAGGGTGCGCAGGCGGTCCAGCGGGTCGTAGGCCAATCCGTACGCGCCGCCATCCAGCGTAACGGCGTCGGTCTGGCTGTCGGGCGTATACGTGAAGGTCTGGGCGTGGCCGGCGCCGTCTTGCACCGAGGCCACGTTGCCGCGCGCGTCGTACGCCAGGAGCGAGCTACCGCCTTCGGGGTTGGTGGCGCCCGTCATGCGGTCGTTGCCATCGTAGGCGAACGACCCCGTGCCGCCGAGCGGGTCGGTGTAGCCGGAGAGGTCGCCGTTGGCGGTGTAGCGGTAGGCATAGCTGCGGTTGCCCTCGTCCACACGCGTCAGCATGCGCCCCATTGCGTCGTAGGTGAACTGGCGCTGGCTGCCATCGGGCAGCGTCATCTGCGTGAGGTGTCCCTGTGCATCAGCCGCGTAGCTGAGGGTGCGCCCGGCCGGGTCCACGCGTTGGGCGAGACGTCCGCCCGCGTCGTAGCTGAGCTGGACGCCGCCGCCATCGGGAGCGGTGAAGCCGGAGACGAGGTGCTGGGCGGTGTAGGTGAACGTCCACGTCTTGGCCTCAGCATCGGTGGTGCTGGTGATGCGGCCCTCGCCGTCGAACGTGAAGGCCACATCTGACCCATCGGGCAGCGTGATGCCGTTGACGTTGCGGAAGGTGATGCCATCTACCGTGTACGGGGTGTAGCGGTAGGTCTGGGTGCTGCCATCGGCACGGGTGAGGCGCTGCAGCAGGCCGTCGGTGCCGTAGCTGAGCTGGTAGCTCGTGCCATCTGGGCGGTCAATCTGCGACCGTCGGCCCAGGGCGCCATAGGTCAGCCCCGTTGTGGTACCGTCGGCGCGGATGAGGTTGAGCAGGCGGCCCAGGTCGTCGTGGGTATAGACCTCTTGCACGCCATCGGGCAGGGTGACAGTAGTGACGAGGTCGGCGTAGGCGAACGTTGTGGTATGGCCGTCGGCGTTTTGCTGGCTGGTGACGCGTCCGCTCGCGTCGTAGGTCTGGGTGAGCGGCTGGTTGCCCTCGGGACGCGTCTCGTGCACGAGGAGCGCGGGGAAGTCAGGCTCATCGGTGTAGGTGTACTGCGTCGTCGCGCCATCGGCGGCGGTGGCTTCGGTCAGCACGCCGTCGGTGTAGCCGTACGTAGCCGTGGCCGTGCCGTTGGTGACGCTGGTCAGCAGCCCATCGCCGTTGTAGGCAAACGTGAGGCTGCGGCCGAAGGCGTCGCGCACACGGCTGAGGCGGTCGTTTTGGTAGTCGAACTGGAAGCGATGCGCGTCGGGGCGCCGCATCGCGATGGGCCGCCCCTCCGCGTTGAAGCGGTACAGCAGGTGAATCTCGCCATCGCCGAACACAAACTCGTCGCCATCTTCGATGAGCTGATGCGGTGACGCCTCGGGCGAGGGCGCCCAGTCGTTACCCGAGCGTATGAACGCGTACTGCCGCCCCGTGTGGGTGATGACATCCGCAAAGTCGCCTTGCACGACGAGCGTCACCAGGTACGGGTGCGACCAGTTTGGCCCCATCGGCATGGGGACGGCATCGGGCTGGTACGTGCCCATCTGGCTGGCGTAGTATCGATGGAGGTTTAGCGGAAACGGCCCCTCGGTGCGCACGTCGAGCGGGGTGGTGAAGAAGAGCTCGCCCGTAGCGGTGTTGATGGGGTCGCCCCAGATAGTCGTTTCCGGATTGCCCGAGGCGATACGCCGACCCGTGGTGATGATCGCTTGCGCCTCGTTGTTGGAAAGGCTGGGGTCGGCGGTGTCGCTGCTAGCGGTGACGGTGTTGCGCAGCCGCCCTCGGCCAGTGATCTGCACGGTGAGCGCGATGGTGGTCGAGGCCCCGGCGGCCAGGCTGGGAGCGGTGCAGGTCACCTCCTCCGTTGCCAGGGTACAGGTGAAGCCGCTGCCCGTGGCGGAGATCGCGTTGGCGTTGCGCCGCAACCCGCGCGACAGGTTGCGCGGCAGTTGATCGACCACGCGCACGTTCTGGGCATCGTTGGGGCCGTTGTTGGTCACCACGATGTCGTACACCACATTCTCGCCCACCATCACCGAGTCGCGCCGGGCGCTCTTCTCCACGGCGAGGTCGGCGCTTGTCTGCACAGTCACCACGGCCGTGGACTGGTTGTTCTCGGAATCGGAGTCCGGTTCAGCGCTCTCGACCGTAGCCGTGTTGGTGAGGCTATCCTGGGCGTCGGCACCAATCACAACGCCGTCGACAAATACACTGCGCTCGGTGCCTGCCGCCAAGTTGTTGAGTTGGCAGGTGAGCACGCCCAGTGAGAGTACGCAACTGTCGCCTGCTACCTGGGGCTCAAACCGCCACGTCACGGTGCCCAGGGCGTCGGCGCCACTAGCCGTGCGGGGCAGCGGGTCTTGCATGGTGGCCACGCTCACATCGTTGGGGCCAAGGTTGCCCACTCGGATCCGATAGACCACGCGCTGACCAAGAATTACATTGGCGGGCTCTGCGGTTTTGCGGACGAACACATCCGTGCCGCCTTCTTCAATCGCGATAGTCTTGGCGGTCTCGTTGTTGGAGAGGTCGGGGTCAAAGTTGGTCTGCGTCTGGTTAGCCGACATCGTGAACGATCCCGCATCCGTAGCGCTGAAGGTGAGGGTGACGCGCTTCGTCTGGTTCGGACCGATATCACCCAGCTGGGCGGTGACGCTGGTGGCGGTCTGCGAAACCGATACGCCTGCCGGGGCATCCACGCTGTCGAGCGTGAGGCCATCCACCGTGGGCCAGGTAATGGTGCCCGCCACGCCTTCTGAGGTGAAAAAGCCGTCCACGTTGCTGAAGTCCACAGCGATGACGATGGGCGACCCTGCCTCGGGCGCGGTAGTGAGGCAGGTGATGGTGACGGCGCCATTGCCGATGGCGGACCACGCTGGCGACGCCTGGCCAGAGCGCGGCATGAGCAGGAGGGCAACGAGCAAGGGGAGCGCAAGCCGAAGCATGGGTGAGCACCGAGAAGGAGGACGCAGATTGAGGAGGCTACAGGCCCCTCGGCTCCTCTACATGACGTGTTTTCGTCATTCTGCGGTGCAGGGCGTTGCTACCCGTCGTCTACCGTACCAGGTGCTCGCGCAGTGCCTTGCTGATCGCGCCCGAGCGGTTGTGGACGTGCAGCTTGGCGTAGATATTCCGCAGGTGCCGGTCCACCGTGTGCGGGCTCAAGAACAGCCGTGCCGCGATCTGCTTGTTCGTGTGGCCGCCGACCAAGTGCTCCAGAATCTCACGCTCGCGGTCCGAGAGGCCGTAGTCCTGCTTGGGTACGGCCAGCTGCGTGAACATCGACAGCACCCGCCGGGCGATCTGCGCATCCATTGCCGCACCGCCTTCGCCCACCTGGTCGAGTGCTTGCACGATGGCCTCTGGCGACGCGGTCTTCAGCAGGTACCCCGACGCGCCCGCGCAGATCGCCTGAAAGATGCGCTCGTTGTCCTGATGCACCGTCAGCATGATGACGGGGACCGCGGGAGCATGCTGCTTGATGTGCTGCACCCCCTCAATGCCGCTCATGCCCGGCAGGCCGATGTCGCAAAGGATGACGTCGGGGAGGGCGCCTTCCGTGAGGGCCACGAGGGCCGCTTCGCACGACCCGAACGTGGCCGGGCACGTGTACGCAGGCTGGTCGTTGAGGAGCGCCTGGATGGTTTCGCGGAAGAGCGCGTGGTCTTCGATCAGCCAGACGATACGCGGGGAAGCGAGCATAAGCATACCGAGCAGGGACGTGCTCTACTTTAGGGCCGATGCTGGGGTTTCGCATGACGCGGATGCGTCATTGTCGCCGTCCCGAGGGCATGGGCCACGACAACTGCACCGTCGTGCCGCTCCCTGCTGCGCTGTCGATGTGCAAGGTGCCGCCGATGGCCTCGGCGCGGGCCTCCATGCTTCGCAGTCCACTGCCGCTGGACGTCGCTGTGGGATCGAAGCCGCGCCCGTCGTCCGCGATGGTGAGCATGGCGGTGCTGCCCTGGCGCTCGAAGCGGAGGGTGACAGAAGCGGCGTTCGCGTGGCGTACAACGTTGTGGAGGGCCTCGTTGTAGAACAGCAGCAGGTGGCGCTTGGTGGAGAGGTCGAACCGGGCACGCTCGGGCACGCCCGCCGTGTCTAGCTGCCACGGGATCCCGACGAGGCGCTCGGCGGCGGTGTCGCGTAGGCGTTGCACGAGGTGATGCGCCGTGTCTTGCGACGGCTCCAGGGCCCACACGATGTCGCGCAGCCGCCCAACCATCGCCCGCGCCGACGTGCCGATGCGCGTGAGCTGCTGCTCGGCCTTCGCCGCATCCGCTTGGCGCCGCGCCAAGTCGCTCAGCAGGGCGATGCTGCTCAGGTCGCTGCCGATGTCGTCGTGCAGGTCCTGCGCAATGCGCAGCCGCATGCGCTCTATGCCGAGCAGCTGCCGCACGCGGTAGCGGTAGGCCGCCGTGCCCAGACCGAAGAGGCCAAAGATGACGCCGAGCTGAAACCACCAGGTCTGCCACAAGGCTGGCTCCACACTGAATGGCAAGCCGACCCCCGCCTCGTTCCACAAGCCGTCGTTGTTGGCGGCCTTGACGCGGAAGGTATAGTCGCCCGGCGGCAAGTTGGTGTAGCGGGCTTGCCGCGCCGTCCCAGCATCGATCCAGTCGGGGTCTACGCCATCGAGGCGGTAGGCGTACGTGTTCTTGAGGGGGTTGGTGAAGTTGAGCGCAGCGAAGGCGAACGTCAGGGTGTAATCGTCGTGGGCAAAGGCCAGCGGCATCTGCGGCCGGGGACGATGGGTGTGGCTCCCATCCGCGTTGAAGGCGACGACCTCGGTGACCCACACGGGCGGGCGGTATGGATTGGCAGCGATGCGCGACGGCGTGAACGCAGTCAGGCCGTCCAGGCCGCCCAGGAGCAGGCTGCCATCACGGAGGCGTAGTCCTGCTCGTCGGTTGAACTCGGTGTTGCCCAGGCCGTCGGCGGCGTCGAAATGGCGTAGACGTTTGGTGCTAGGGTCGAAGCGGATCAGGCCCTGGTTGCTGCCGAGCCACAAGGCGCCGTCGGGGGTGCTGGTTACGCTGTAGACGATGCTGCCAGGCACGCTGCTGGGCGCATAGGCTGTGGTGAAACGCTGCGTGGCAGGATCGAAGTGGACGAGTCCCAACTCCGTGCCCAGCCACAGGGTGGTGTCTGCGGCGGGCTCGATGTCCCACACGGTGATCCCTGGCAAGCTATGCGGCGAGGCGGTGCCGAAGGGAAGGGGGTCGAGCTGCCGCGTGGCTGAGTCGAAGCGTTGCAGGCCTGCCGATTCGGTGCCCACCCACACGGTACCTGCCGCATCCTCGGCGACGGTCTGGAACGTGGGCACATTTTCGATTCCAGGCTTGAGGTGGTCTAGCACGCGGCGGTTGTCCACATCGAGCACGAAAACCTCCTCCTCGCCAGTCACCCACAGCTGCCCGTCCGACGTCAGGGTCAGGCTAAACAGCGTGGGCGACGCGACGGCGCGCTGGCGGCGGTAGGGCAGTGGGACGGCGGTGAACGGCGCACGGTCGGTCTCGCGGTGGAACAGCCCTCGGCTCGTCCCTGCCCACAGTCCGCCTTCGTCATCGGCATGCAGGCCCCACACCACGTCGCCGGGCAGTGTGCCGCCAGCGGTGGAGAGGTGCGTGGTGCTTCCGTCGCCGTGGAGGCCGAGCAACCCGTCGCCCAGCGTGCCAATCCAGCGTGTGCCGTTGGGCGCCTCGGCGAGCGCCATCACGATCGAGACGTCTACGCCGTACTCCTGTGGCGGCGTGTGGGTGAACTGAAGGCGGTGTGGGTCGTGGCGGTAGAGGCCGCTGCGTGTGCCCACCCATAGGATACCTGCCCGGTCTTCGTACAGCGTCCAGATGTAGTTGCCGAGCGGGTCGGTGCTGAGCGGGTGATACTGCGCCTGCGCCGCGCCAGGGGATATGCTGTAGAGGCCATGCTCTGTGGCCATCCACGTCACACCCGAGGCCGTTTGCCAGGTGGCCATCCGCAACGCTGCGTCGTTGGGCAGGGGCGGGAAAGCAGGGAGGTGCGGCCACGCGTCGGCATGTGCGGCGCGTACCCAGAGGCGAGTCGTGTCGGCAGAAAAGACGGGGTGGACCGCGTCCGCTGCGTATGGCGTGATGGTTGGCTGAAGGTCATCGAGGCTGACGTGCTTGACGGTGCCGTCGGTGCTGGTGTACCAGAACGAGGTGTCGGCAGGGCTCGCCCAGAGCTGCAGCGCGACGGCATCGCTCCAGTCTGCGTTTAATTCGGAGGAGAGCGGCGTGACGCGTAGCGTCGTAGGATCGATGCGGAAGAAGAACGGTTCGGCTACCGATGAGGCCCAGATGTGCTCGCCCAAGGTCACTAGATGCGCCGTGTCCTCATCGGCGGTGCCGTTGCCATCCAGGTCGATGGGCGTGAACGTGTCGGCGTACGGATCGTAGCGTACCAACCCACCCATCGTGCCAATCCACAGAAAGCCGTCCGCATCCTCCGCGATCGTCCGAACGGTGTTGCTGGGCAAGCCGCCGGGCTGCGACGGGTCGTAGCGCCAGACGGTAAACCCGTAGCCGTCGTAGCGGTTGAGGCCGTCGGTGGTGCCGATCCACAAGAAGCCGCGCTGGTCTTGATGCAGCGCCACGACGGTGTTGTGCGAGAGCCCGCGGTCGCTGTCGAGGCGTTCGAAGCGTGGGGCTTGAGCATGCAGTGCCCACGGCACGCCCATGAAGAGTAAGCACAGTAGCGAGCGCATGGGCACGGGGCGCATTGAGCAGCGTTGAGAGGCCTCCGCAACATACGCGCTTTCGCCAAACAAATGCAGCCATGACGCCTCCACCTGTCCCCGTCACCATCCTCTCCGGGTTTCTCGGCGCGGGAAAGACCACGCTGCTCAACCACCTGCTCCGCCATGCCGAAGGGCGGCGCATCGCCGTGCTCGTCAACGACTTTGGCAGCATCAACATCGACGCCGACCTGGTGCAGGGGCAGACGGGCGAGGTCCTGCAGCTGGCTGGCGGCTGCGTGTGCTGCTCGATGCAGACAGGCCTGCTGAACGCGGTGGCGGGCTTGCTAGAGGCGCCCGAGGCGGCCCGCCCCGAGCACATCCTGATCGAAGCGAGTGGCGTGGCGGAGCCTGCGTCGATTGCTTTCGCCTTCATCGCGCCCAGCTTGCGGCATGTGGTGCGGCTGGATGGCATCATCACCGTCGTCGATGCGGTGCGGTCGCTGGAGCCTGCACGGCCGGAGGTGGCGCACTTGATTCAGGCGCAGCTCGACGCCGCCAACCTCATCGTGCTCAACAAAGCCGACCTCGTCACGCCAGAGCAGCTCGCCGACCTGCGCGAGGGGCTGGCGCAGGCGGCGGCGCACGCCCGCGTCCTCGACACCACCCGTGCCGAGGTGCCCGCCGTACTGCTGCTTGGCCTCCACGGCGATGGCCTCGACCTTACCGACGCACCTGCGGAGCATACGCATCCCTTCGCGTCGTGGGGATACACCGCCGACCAGCCGTTTGCCACGCTGGGCGCGCTCAAACGCGTCTTGTGCACGCTGCCCAGCGGCGTGGTGCGCGCCAAGGGCTTTGCCTGGGTCGCCGAACGCCCTGACCGCATGACCGAGGTACACGTCGTGGGGCAGCAGGTGATGTTCACGTTCCACCGCACCTGGGGCGTGCCGTCGCCTTCAAGCCGTCTCGTGTTCATCGGCATGACGGACGAAGACGAACCAGTGGTGGCTGAAGCACTGGACGCCGCGCTCAGTGTATAGGGTGTGGGCTGGCGGCGGAACGCATCGCGCGAGTATCCGGCGCGGCGGCGCTTGCCGATGTCCCGCTCGGCTGCTAGTTTGCGTCGCCCTGCTCAACAGCCGACGATACCATGCCTGAACCCTACGTCCTCGGCTTCGATGTAGGCGGCACCCGCATCAAGAGCGGTGCGGTGCGCGCCGATGGTACGGTGATCCGCGCGTCCGCGCAGCCGTCGGGGTTTCTGATGGAGCCACCGCAGATGGTCGAGGCCATTCGTGGTGAGGTCGAGGCCGCGACAGCAGCCCTGGGCGCGTCCCCCCGAGCTTTGGCGCTCGGCTTTCCCGGCGTCGTCGCGCCCGATCGAGGCGTGGTGTTGCTGCCGGGTAAGCTCAAGGGCCTCGAAGGCTACCCTATCGTTGATGCCGTGCACGAGGCGACGGGCGTGCCGACCATCGCAGAGAACGACGGCCGTGTGGCCATCATCGCAGAGGCGCGGTACGGCCGGGCCCGCGATGTGCAGTGGGCGGTGACCATCACCATCGGGACAGGCGTGGGCTCGGGCGTCATGCTCGACGGCCACATCCTGCGCGATCCGCACCTACAGTTTGGCAATCAGTTGGGGCACTTCATCATCCAGTCGGGCGGCAAGCCGTGCATTACTGGGGCACGTGGCACCGCCGAGACGCTGTGCTCAGCTACGGCGCTCGCGATGGCGGCACGCGATGGCCTCGCCCGTGGTTTCCCCTCGGTGCTCTCGGACCGTTTCGCTGCGGATCCGTCGTGCATCGACTTCAAGGCCGTTGTCGAAGCCGCGCAGGAAGGCGACACGCTGGCGGAGGAGGTGTTCGCGGACTGGAAAGACTACCTCGGCACGCTGCTCGTCACCGCAATCCACGCCTACGCCCCAGAGCGGATTATCCTCAGCGGTGGCGCCACCAACGCGGCCGAGGCGTTCCTCGACGATGTGCGCGCCTACGTAGCCCGCCACACCTTCCGCTATCCCAGGGGAGAACCCGTCTCCATCGTCATCTCCGAGCTTCGCGATCACGCGGGCGTGCTCGGGGCAGGCGCTGTCGCCTGGGACCTCGCCCATTCGCTTGCCTGATCGTCCACCATACTCGCTACTGCTCATGTCTGCTTGCCTCCGCTTCTACTGTATCGCCATCCTACTGATGGCCCTGAGCACGTCCGCCGTCGCCCAGTTTACGCCACCGCCGCCGCCCGTCGGTTCGCCCGAGGTGCAGGAGGACCGCACCGTGACGTTCCGCCTCCGTGCCGCCAAGGCCGAGCAGGTGCGGCTCCTCAGCAGCGACCTGCCCGGGCTGATGGTCGGCGCCGACCTAACGAAAGACGACGACGTCTGGTCGTTCACCACGGATGTGGTCCCCGCAGGCGCCTACCGCTACCACTTCCTGGTGGACGGCATCCGCGTCCTCGACCCCGAGAACACCGCTACGAGCCAATCGAACACCGACCTGTGGAGCGTGGTGCATGTGCCGGGGTCTGCGCCGTTCGATACGGGGGACACGCCGCAAGGCACGCTGGCCGAGGTGCGCTACCACTCCGAGACGCTGGGCAAGGCGCGGCGCATGCACGTCTACACGCCGCCCGGCTACGAAGAGGGCGATGCCGAGTATCCCGTCTTCTACCTCCTCCACGGCGCCTCCGACTCTGACGACTCGTGGACCTCGGTCGGCCGGGCGCACGTCATCTTCGACAACCTCATCGCCTCGGGAGACGCCCCGCCGATGGTCGTGGTCATGCCCGACGGCCACACGGCGCCGTTCAACTTCGCCCAGCCCGGCGACTTCGAGCAGCAGATGGCTGAGTTTGTGCAGGACTTCATGCACGAGGTGCGTCCGCTCGTAGAAAGCCGCTATCGGATCAAAGAGGGCCGCGCCAACCGCGCTGTGGCGGGCCTCTCGATGGGCGGGGCGCATGCGCTCGACATCATGGCCGAGCAGTTGGGAGACTTCGCCTACGTCGGCGTATTCAGCAGCGGCGTGTTCAGCCTCAACCCGATGACCCCTCCGCCGAGCCCCACCTGGGCCGAGCAGCATGCCGCCACACTCAACGACGCCTCGCTCAAGGACGGCCTCGAGCTGCTGTGGATGCGCATCGGCACGCGCGACTTCCTGCTTCAGATCTCGCGCCTCACCGTGGAGATGCTACAGGAGCACGGCTTCGACGTCACCTACGACGAAACCGACGGTGCGCATACCTGGCTCGAGTGGCGCGACTATCTGGTGACCTTTGCTTCCGCGCTGTTCGATGGATAGCCAGCTCACTATCCCCGCTTGCCCTTCTTTTTCTTTCTGCTGGGAGGTGACCAACGGGGCATCACGCGTTGCATAAACTGGTCAAACATGGGGACGGTGAAGGCGGTGTCGCCGTGGGCGGGGCTCCAGATCATCCCTTTGCGGATCAGACCACTGCGGAGTGGGCCCATGCCCTCCACCTTGCGCCCTAAGCGCTCCGCGATAGCACCGGACCGATGAGGCCCCGGACCGAGGTCGGCCATCGCACGGAGGTAGTCCTGCTCGCGCGGCGTCAGGCGATCAAAGCGGACCCGGAAGAAGCTCGTGTCGAGTGCCGTGATCGCTTCGGTCTCGGCAGCTTGTACATCCGCCAGCGTGATAGGGGACTCGGGCGCATGGTTCCAGGCGTGCTTCCCCCACTCCTGAATAAAATATGGGTAGCCTTCGGTCGTTTCTGCGATGTACTGCAGCGCATCCGTTGCGATGGCTGCGCCCTCATCTCGGATGGGGTCCTC
>JBCCMF010000095.1:0-13619 GCA_039026435.1 Bacteroidota bacterium | reverse complement strand
CTCACGGTCTCGCACAATCAGCAGGTGGCCGTGACCGCGTACGATGTCACGGGGCGGCAGGTGGCGGTGCTCCACGCGGGTGAGTTGGCCGGGCAGCGGCAGCATGCGTTCACCTTCGACGCGGCGAACCTGGCGAGTGGGCTGTACCTGATCCGGGTGACGGGCGAGCGCTTCACGGAGACGCAGCAGGTCATGCTGGTGAAGTGAGGTGTAGCCGGCGGCGCTAGGAACCACCCAACCAGGCCGATGCTCATCGCCCCACTACGTTTCCCGAGTGGGGTGATAGGCACGATAGGATGCGTGTGCCGAATATTTTCAGCACCCACTTGAAACCAATTGAGGCAAATCCTATTTTTAGCCCCAGCTAAAACTAGTCTTTGTCTTGGCAATGCTTCGCTTCAGCCTACTCCTCGCCGTGTCGGCCTGCTTGGTCGCCTGCAGCACCTCGCCAACTGCTGACGATGGGACAGTGCGCGTTGTGACGACCACAACGATGCTTACTGACCTTGCCCAAACCCTGGGCGGCGCAGCAGTGCAGGTGGACGGGCTGATGGGCGCGGGCGTAGATCCGCATCTGTACCGGGCCAGCGAGGGCGACATACTGGCGATGGCCGAGGCCGACCTGATTGTGTACAACGGCCTCTTTCTCGAAGGCCGCCTTGGCGAGGTGCTAGAGCAGATGGACGACCGTGGCACGCCCACCGTCGCCTTGGCCGAAGCTGCTGTGCCAGCAGCACGCCGCCTCGCTTCGCCCACCTATGCAGGCAGCTACGACCCGCACGTATGGTTCGATGTGGGCCTCTGGAGCCTTGTGGCGGAGCAGATGGGCCAAACGCTCGCCGCCGCCGCGCCCGACTCGGCCGAGCAGATCCAGGCACGCACGACCACCTATCTGGCAGAACTCGACGACCTCGACGCGTACGTCCGCGAGCAAGTGGCTCGTATCCCGGAGGCGCAACGGGTACTCATCACCTCGCATGACGCCTTCGGCTACTTCGGCGCAGGCTACGGCTTCGAGGTGCGCGGCCTCCAAGGCTTGAGCACCTCCACCGAAGCAGGCACCGCCGATGTACAGAACCTCGCCACCTTCGTCGCTGAGCGGCGGATCCCCGCGCTGTTCATCGAGTCCTCGGTCTCCAGCCGGGGCATCGAAGCGGTGCAGGCCGCCGTGCAAGCGAAGGGCTTCGATGTGCAGGTGGGCGGCAGCCTCTTCTCCGATGCGCTAGGCAGCCCGGCCATCCCCGAGGGCACCTACCTCGGCACCATCCGCCACAACATCGACACGCTCGTCGCCGCTCTTGCCCCCACCGACGCCTAATGCCCATGCTCATGCCTCCTCTCAACACCTTCATGTTCAGCGTGCAGCCGCGTGGTGCCGTCGGCAGGCGAGGGGTCGGCGCGCACCCTTCAGCCGCCGAAACGGCGCTGCCAGCGCTGCCCCCTGCCCTCTCCGTGCGCGACCTGACGGTAGCCTACCGCGAGAAGCCCGTCCTGTGGGACATCGATCTGGATGTGCCGCAGGGTGTGCTGCTGGCCATCGTGGGGCCGAACGGCGCAGGCAAAACCACCTTCATCAAAGCGGTGCTTGGGCTCGTCAACACGGCGGCGGGCGATGTGCGCATGTTTGACTACCCCTACGCCGACCAGCGCTCCCGCATCGCCTACGTCCCGCAGCGCGGTAGCGTCGATTGGGACTTCCCCGCGAGTGTGCGTGATGTAGTGCTGATGGGCCTGTACGGACGCCTCGGCTGGTTCAAACGTCCGGGCAAAGCGGAGCGGGCGAAGGCGATGACGGCATTGGAGCACGTCGAGATGGAGGCGTTTGCCGACCGTCAGATCAGCCAGCTCTCGGGCGGCCAGCAGCAGCGCGTCTTCCTCGCTCGCGCCCTCGTGCAAGACGCCGACCTCTACTTCATGGATGAGCCCTTCCAAGGCGTCGATGCCACCACCGAGCGCGCCATCATCGCACTGCTCCGCGACTTACGCAAGCGCGGCAAGACCGTGGTGGTCGTACACCACGACCTGCAAACCGTCTCTGAATACTTCGACCACGTGATGCTCCTCAACGTGCGCCGCATCGCCAGCGGGCCAGTGGACGACGTGTTTACCGAGGACTACCTCCGTACGACCTACGGCGGGCGCGTCGGCTTCTTGCGCCAGCCGAAGTAGCCCGATGCTGGACGGCCTGCTCGACTATACACTCCGCTCGGTCGCACTCGGCTCGGCCGTCCTCGGCCTCGTCAGCGGTGCGCTGGGCACCTTCGCCGTGCTGCGCCGCCAGAGCCTCATCGGCGATGCCATTGCGCACGCGGCGCTGCCGGGTATCGCGCTGGCGTTTCTACTTACCGGGACCAAGTCAACGGCAGGGCTGCTGCTGGGCGCGTTCATCGCCGGGTGGCTGGCGACGGTGCTTGTCAACGGCCTCACGCGCTCCTCGCGCATCAAGTACGACAGCGCGCTCGGGCTGATGCTGGCCGTCTTCTTTGGCTTCGGGCTGATGCTGCTCACGTACATCCAGCAGACGCCGAATGCCAATCAGGCGGGGCTCGAGTCGTTTCTCTTCGGCCAAGCGGCGGCGCTGGTGATGCGCGACGTATGGCTCATGGCCGCGCTGGGCAGCGTAGCCCTGGCAGGCGTGGTGCTGCTCTGGAAAGAGCTGCACGTCCTCGCCTTCGACCCCGAGTTCGGGCAAAGCCTGGGCCTCCCCATCCGCCGCCTGGACCTGATCTTGACTACCTTGCTTGTCATCGCCATTGTGATTGGGCTGCAGACCGTGGGCGTCGTGCTCATGAGCGCCATGCTGATCGCCCCCGCCGCCGCTGCTCGCCAATGGACCGACCGCCTCGGCATGATGGTGCTGCTGTCGATGGGCTTTGGCGCCACGGCAGGCGTGACGGGAGCCTTCCTCAGCAGCACCATTACCAACCTCCCCACCGGACCAACCATTGTGCTGTGCGCGACGGCGCTGGTGGCCTTCTCGATGACGTTGGCGCCCAACCGTGGCCTCGTGTGGCGCGCCATCCGCGAGTGGCGGCAGGGACGGCAGCTGCGCCTCGACGCGGTCCTGCTCGACCTGTACGCCCTGGCGCGGCAGCATCAGCAACAGCAGCATCCACACCGCGAGGCCGTGCTCAACATCATGTCTGACGTCCCCGGCCGCACGGTGCACAACCTGCGCGAACTCGCCGATGCGGGCCTCGTCCGTCAGATCGACGCAACACACTGGGCGCTGACGGCACACGGGCTGTCCAAGGCCCAGACGCTGGCCGCCGAGCGCGAAGACGGCTCAACCCCGGTGCTCGCATGACGCCGCAAGCCGAGATACAGCTGATCGCCGTGGTCGTGGCGGCCGCGTGCGCACTGCCCGGCGTGTTCCTGGTGCTCCGGCGGCTCGCCCTCATGTCCGATGCTATCAGCCACGCTATCCTGCCCGGTATCGTCATCGGGTTTTTTCTCACGCACGATCTCAACTCGCCCTTGCTGATTATCGGCGCCACGCTGACGGGGCTGCTGACGGTGGCCCTCGTCGAGGTGATTGAGCGGACAGGATTGGTGAAAGAAGATGCCGCCATCGGCCTCGTCTTCCCCGCCCTCTTCAGCATCGGCGTCATCCTGATCACGCAGTTCGCCAGCGATGTGCATCTGGATGTGGACGCCGTGCTGCTCGGTGAGCTGGCCTTCGCCCCCTTCGACCGCTTCTCGATCGGCGACATCGACCTCGGCCCACGGGCGCTCGTCGTGATGAGTGTAGTGCTCGTGCTAAACGTGGCGTTCATCGGCTTCTTCTACAAGGAGCTGAAGCTCTCCACCTTCGATGCCGGGCTGGCCGCAACGCTCGGCCTCATGCCTGGCGTGCTGCATTATGGGCTCATGGCCCTCGTCTCCGTCACTGCCGTGAGCGCCTTCGACGCCGTCGGCTCGATCTTAGTCGTGGCCCTCATGATCGGCCCGCCCGCCGCCGCCTACCTGCTCACCGACCGACTGGACCGGATGCTGCTGATGAGCGCGGGGCTGGGCGGGGTGGCAGCGCTGCTCGGCTACGCGCTGGCACGCACACTCGACGCCTCCATTGCAGGCGCGATGGCGACCGTGGTCGGATTGCTGTTCGGCCTGACGTACCTGCTTGCCCCCGAGCGCGGCTTGATCGCCACGATGCGGCGGCAGCGCCGCCAGCGGTGGCGGTTCGCGCAGAAGATGCTGACGATCCACCTGCTCAACCACGAAGGCCTACCCGAGGAAACGCGCGAGAACCGCGTCAGCCACCTGCACGAGCATATCCGTTGGGCACCGGCGTTTGGGCAGCGCGTGGTGAAGCTCTCCGAGCACGACCGTCTCATCCTACGCCACGGCGACCACCTGGCCCTCACCGATGCGGGGCGCGAACTCGCTCAAGAAGCCATCGTCGAGACCTAGCAGCCAAGGTCACCCTTCCCATGCCGTGCCTGCGCTTGCGTACTCCACGCCAAAGTAGGTTGCCAGCGATGCGGCGTGATCGGCGAACGTAGCCCGTACGCCCAAGTCGCGCCCGGTTGGCTCCGAAGGATCGACGACGAGCAGCGGCACGTACTCGCGGCTGTGATCGGTACTTGGCGTGGTGGGGTCGTTGCCGTGATCGGCGGTGAGGACGAGGCGCGCATCGGCGGGCAGCGCTGCGATGAGGTTTGGCACGGCGGCGTCGAAGGCTTCGAGCGCCTGCGCAAAGCCTGCGGGGTTGTTGCGGTGTCCGTACTCCTGGTCGAAATCGACGAGGTTCGTCCAGATGAAGGCCCGTCCATCGGCGAACCGTTGCATCTGCTCCAGCGTCGCCGCGATGCCTTCGGCGTTCGATTTTGTTTTGTGGGACTCGTCGAACCCGACACCCGCGAAGAGGTCGGCAATCTTGCCGACGGCTACCGTCGTCACGCCAGCCGACTGCAGCACGGACTGCACGGGGGGCGACGGCGGCGCTAGCGAGTAATCCTTCCGCTGGGCGCTGATGCGCTGATAAGCGCCGAGCTCCCCCTCAAACGGACGGGCGATCACGCGGCCCACGGCGTGGGGCCCGACGCAAATCGTGTCGCGAGCGAGCTGGCACCACGCATGCAACCGCTCCAGCGGCACCACATCCACATGCGCAGCGACCTGGAAGACACTGTCGGCGGAGGTGTAGACGATGGGATCCCCTGTCGCTTGGTGCGCTACGCCATGCTCCGCGATGATGGCGGTACCCGAGGCGGGCACGTTGCCGAGGATGCCCTGGCAACCCGTCACCGCGATGAACCGGTCAATGACCGCGCTGGGAAAGCCCTGGGGGTAAGTCGGAAACGGTGTATCTAACACCAGCCCGGCAAGCTCCCAGTGGCCCGTAGTGCTATCCTTCCCCGCGGACACCTCCAGCATCTTGCCATAGCTAGCGGCGGCTTGTGTAGCAGGCGGCACGCTATCAAGCGGCGCGATGCATCCGAGGCCAAGCGCTTCTAGATTAGGCAGCTGGGGCTGCTCGCGTTGCAGCACGTGCCCTAGCGTATGGCTTTCTGCATCGCCGTAGGCCGGTGCATCCGGCTGGGCGCCAATGCCCACGCCGTCGAGCACGATGGTAACCCAGAGCGGCAAGGGGCTTACGCCGCCAGAATGGTGAACGCGCCGCGCTCATACGCTTCCTTCATGGCGTATTTGGCGTCGTCGCGGAGGTCCTCGGGACCGTCGTGCTCTTCGCAAAGCACCGCTGCACCCACCGTCACGCCACCTGAAAGGTAGCTGTCTTCGATAGCGAAGGCTTCCTCAACGCGCTCGCTCCACGCTTCCACGTCGGCCACATCGCCGCGATAGAGCACGCCGTAGGTGAGTACGCCGAACCGGTCCACGCGCCCTTGGTCTGTCACGGCGCTGAGTACAGAGGCCATCTCACGCTCTGCGCGCTCTACGACGTCCTCCCCAAACCTGGCCAGATCTTCTGCGCCGTTGAGGTACACCAAGGCCAACGCCAGCGGATGCCCTTCGAAACGGGCGGTGTGCATCTCCTCAGCGATGATCTCGCGGCGCGGCCGAGCCACATCGGTGATGTTCACTTTGCGCTGGGCACCGCTGTCATCCAGGTAAAGCCTGAACAGCTGTGCAAACTGCTTGAGCAATGCGGTCTTGCGGAGCACATCAAGCGTTTCCTCGCCCGTGACATCTGCCACCAGCAGGTAGGCTTTCAGCTCGTCGGGCTGCTCAACAGGAGCTACCGCCACCTGGTGGACGGCAGAAGGCGTGGCGGTGTAGTAGCCAAGCCGCTCGGCGGTCAATCCATGCTCGCCTGCCACATTCATGATGGTAACGGGGGTGCGCATGCGGCGTGGGGTGAGCAAAGGCCCCTCCACCGAGAATTGCTGGCCCGCGCTCCGGATCTGCCCCTCGGGTCCTGCAATGGCTTCGACAACGTAGTCGTACATGAAATCATCCTGGCGGAGCAGGCATACGGTGTGCGCGCCGATCGCTGCATGCAGCGCTTGGAGTGTAGCAGTGAAGAGATCGGTTTGCTCAGACGCGGTGGGGACTACATCGACAGCATACCCTAGCGCGCTGTGGGCATCGGGCATAACCAGTGCGCCATCGCCAGCAGGGGCCTCCCATACGTCCTCTGGCTCCTCAGCAGGCGGCACATCGGCGGACGCTTCGGGGGCGTGTTCTACATCGGCTGTGTCAAGCACCTCGGCCGACGCCTGCGGTGGCAGCAGGGCGATCTCGGGCAGCTGATGTCCTGAAAACCCATCGCGCCCAGCTGTGAGCTCTTCGGCGACCTGTTCCACCGGGCGAATGGCGAGGATCCCTACACTGCGCAGGTCTTCGGCTTCGGAGGAGAGGTAGGATTGCTTGCTCTGGCGGTGCTGCTTGCGCCGCTCAGTGATGTGCAACGCGAGCGCGGCCCCCACTAAGACGACAGCCAAGCCCCCAAGCATCCAGGTATTGAGCGCGAAGGCCAAAACGACAGATACTATAGCGAGCGCGGTGAAAAGGAAGCGCATTTGTGTGTCCGTGGGATGCCAAGTGTGGGTAAGGAGTACTCTGTATACGAAGGTATAGCGGCCTCTGGGGCGTTGTCCACCTCATTTCTGCCGGGTATTTACTGCATGCTCATGTAGGCGCGAGCCTGCCAGGAATTCCCTTACATAATGAATCCTTCTCAGATAGTCAATATTCTTCTGCACTTAGCTGACTGCCCGACAGGCAGGCCAACTTTCTGATTCAATCATAGTTTATAAAAAATAGAAGCCCTTTTTTGGGATACAGCATGCGTTTTTCGCCCATACGGCCAGGCCACATGCCTCGGCTGCGTGGTCTGTAGCCTAGCCGCTGATGCGAGCTGTTAGGCATAAGCCTGCTCCTTTTCAGCTTCCTGAATGTTGAAGATCACCGTGGCCAAGAGCCCCCCGGCGATGGGTGCCACCAGGTAGATCCACAGGTCGGCGAAGCCGCCATCGCCAGCTAACGCGTTCATCACGACGGAGCCGATGCCCACAGCAGGGTTATAGGCGCCACCCGAGATACCGCCGCCCACGAAGGCTGCCGCCGTGATCGTGAAGCCGATGGCGAGCCCGTAGTACGAGTTGCTCTCCGTCGCCTTCGAGGCCGCCACGTTCAGGATGACCAACACGAGCATGAAGGTGAAGAGGAACTCGACGAGCAGGACAGCGAGCATGGACGCGTCGGCGGCCGGAGCGGGTGCGAACGTCTCGCCCGCGATGACGAACGACGTGGCTGCCGCAGCGAAAGCCCCAACGACTTGAGCGCCGATGTACGGTAGCACCTCAGAGCGCTCCATCTTCCCCAGCGCAACAATGGCGATGGTGACTGCAGGGTTGTAGTGCGCGCCTGACACGTGGCCGCCCATATAAACGAGTACCATCAGTGCGCTACCAATGGCCAACGGCGCAAGCGGGGAGCCACTGGCTACGGCAAGACCTATGGTGAGGACGAGAAAGAAGGTGCCTATAAATTCAGTGAGGTACTTTTTCATGGCATCGGGGGGTGGGAAAGAAGACCGTTACAAATTACGCACTCCTTCCACACCTTCCAAGACCGTCACCGCGATTCGTGTGCATTGCCGATGCCCACCCGCTCAGCGGCCCACCCAGCCCGAAATCCTACGTCTGACTGAGATGCCCCTTGCGTTTCGGTTTCCTGTGTTGGATTTTGCGCCCTTCTTTTCGCCACAGACCACAAAACGCAGACGCATGTATGGCCGTTGTCCCTCCCTCTGATGATCGCGGGCAATGGGGCTCGAAACTCGCTTTCGTCTTCGCTGCCGCTGGATCGGCCATCGGCCTAGGCAACATCTGGCGCTTCCCGTATACCGCTGGCGAGAGCGGCGGCGGCGCCTTCGTGCTGATCTACCTGATCTTCGTGGCGGTGATCTGTGTGCCCGTGCTGTTCGCGGAGCTGGCGATTGGCCGAACCACGCGGAAGAACCCCGTCGGCGCCCTCAAGGCGCTGGTCCCGAGCAAGTTTTGGCCAGTCGTAGGTGGCCTCGGCGTCCTCACCGGCTTCGGCATCTTGGCCTTCTACAGCGTGATTGCAGGCTGGACACTCATGTACCTGTATCGCGCAACGCTCGGCGAATTCGGCGACGGGCTGAGCGCTGAGGCCAGCAACGTGCTCTTCGGCGAACTCATCGGCGACCCCGTCGTGCCTGTCATCCTCGCTGGTGCCTTCCTCCTCCTGACGATCATCGTGGTGCGCGGCGGCGTCTCGGGCGGCATTGAGCGCGCTACGAAGATTTTGATGCCGATTCTGCTGGTGATCCTGGTGATTCTTGCCATCCGCTCGGTGACATTACCCGGCGGTATAGAGGGTGTGAGCTACCTGTTTGTGTTCGACTTCTCGAAGATCACCATTGAGGTGGTGATGAACGCGCTCGGCCAGGCACTCTTCAGCCTCAGCCTGGGCATGGGCGCCATGATCACCTACGGCTCGTACTTCCCCAAGAGTGAGAACGTCCACTCGGCGGGCATCTCAGTCGCCATTTTTGACACCGGCATCGCCATTTTAGCCGGGCTCATCATCTTCCCTGCCCTTTTCTCGGCTGGCGTCAGCCCAGATGCTGGACCAGGCCTTGTCTTTGTTGTCCTGCCCACCATCTTTGGCTCCCTACCAGCGGGCAATATTTTCGCCATCGCATTCTATGCCCTGCTGGCCATCGCAGCACTGACGTCAACAATCAGCCTTCTGGAAGTGTGCGTGTCGTACTTCGTCGATGAGCGAGGCTGGAGCCGCAACAAAGCCGCGTGGCTGCTCGGCGCTGGGTGCTTCGTCCTAGCCGTCCCTTCGGCGCTCTCGCAAGGTGCTAACGGCTTCCTGACGGGCTTTCTGGGCGAAGGACTCGACTTCCTGAGCGTGCAGAACATCATCTGGGGCAACTACTCGCTCAGTCTGGGTGCTATTCTGATCTGCGTATTCGTGGGCTGGGTGTGGGGCTTCGACAAGATGGTCGAGGCGTTGGAGCAAGGCGGCCACCCGCTGCCGCTCAAGGCGCCTATGCGCATCCTGATCAAGTTCATCTGCCCGATTGCCATTTCGCTCATCCTCGTTTTCATCGTCGTCACGGGCAACTACTTCTAGGTTGGGCGTACACGGCCCATGAGCGTTTCGTCCAGATTGCTCATGCGATGCGCCGTGGCACAGTCTTGGCTTGCTCGGCGAGTTTGTGTTTGTAGAACGATCTGAGGGTTGACCCCTCTCTGGCATTGGACCCCGACGCCCCTCGAATATCGAGTCTGGCCCTCTTCTTTCAATCTGCAGCGGATCTTGCTGCTGTGCCCAGTCTCGTCGCCATCGAAGTGGTCTTCTTCGTGGCACTCCTGCTGGCCTCTGGCTTTGTATCAGGCTCTGAGGTCGCCCTGTTCTCGCTCTCTGGCTCGGCAAAGGCCGCGATGGAGAAGGCCCAAGACCGGGCGAGTCAGCGTGTGCTTCGGCTGCTGGAGCGGCCCCGTGCGCTGCTCATCACCATCCTCACGCTCAACACGCTCATCAACGTGTCGGCGGCGATTTTGGCGGCGGTGCTGACGGCCCAGTTTGCGCTCTCGCTCAACCTCAAGCCCGCTGTACTCTTTGCACTGGAGGTCGTGACGCTGACGTTTGTGCTCCTGGTGGTGAGCGAGATCACGCCCAAGGTGCTGGCCACGCGCAACGCGGCCGCCTTCAGCCGCCGTGTCTCTGGCCCGCTTCTGCTGCTCCATCGGATATTGTTGCCGCTATCGGCGCTGCTGGCGCGCTTCACCAAGTCCATGCAGGACCGCTTCAACGCCCCCGTGCAGCCGCTCTCGAACGACGACCTCAAGGCGATGGCCGAGATCGGCGAGGCACACGGGACGCTAGAGATCGAAGAGCGCGAGCTCATCCACTCCATCGTCGAGTTTGGCGAGACGTCAGTGCGAGAGATCTTTGTCAGCCGCCTCGACATGGTAGCCCTGCCCGTCACCTTTACGCTGAGCGAGGCGCTGCACCTCATCCGCAGCAGCGGCCACTCGCGCCTGCCGCTCTACGCAGGCCACCCTGACAACATCCTCGGTATTCTGTACGCCAAGGACCTGCTCGCCCTGCTCAGCACACACGCCCCCGACGAGACGCCCGACTGGACGACGATGGCGCGCCCAGCCATGTTCGTCCCGCTGGGCAAGAAGCTAGACGACCTGCTGCGCGACTTCCAGCAACGCAAAATGCACATGGCGATCGTCGTAGATGAATACGGCGGCACGGCGGGGCTCATCACCTTAGAAGATGTACTCGAAGAGATCGTGGGCGACATCCGCGACGAACACGACGAGCAGACCAACGCGGAGTATGAAGCCCACGATGACGGCACCTACCGCTTCGATGCCCGCATTGACTTGGATGACTTCAGCGACGTGCTGGACTTGGACCTCGACACCGAAGACTTCGACTTTGAAACACTCGGCGGGCTTATTTTCAGCCTCTCTGGGTCGATCCCAAAAGTAGGGGACATTTTTTCGTACGAAAGCCTGGAGTTGGAAGTGGAAACCGTCGAAAATCACCGCATTGGCAACATCCGCGTCTCGCGTACGCCCACAGACTCGACCGCCACCGACGCGGTCGCAGCCTGATGCGCCGGGTCTCAACGATGTGGAGTGCGCTGCTGCTCATGGGGACCTCCCCTCTTCTGGCGCAAGCGGTGGAGCCGATGGACCAAACACATCGATTTCACATCCCGAGCACTGCGTTTTATACCCCTGAATTGCCTACATTAGACTGTGCGACGTTGCCCTCCCTGACACCGCACGCTGTACCCACCGCTCCGTTCTCCTCCACCAGCGACCCTTGGCTGGGACGCGACAAGATGCAGCATCTGGCCTTTAGCTTTTTGCTCACCGTAGGCAGCCAATATGTGCTGGTGAACAAGAGCGGACGCACGGAAAGGGGCGCACTGCCGCTCTCTGCCTCCGGTACAGCCGCCGTTGGCCTCGCCAAAGAACTCTACGACCGCCATAAACCGCGCGGCTTTTTTAGCGCGCGTGACCTTGCAGCCGATGGACTGGGCATCTTGCTCGCCGTCGGCTTAATTGTTTGGTAACTCCCGCCTTCAGCCCTCCCGCTCCTCATGCGACGGATCAAAGAGTATTGTGGTGTCTTCGGCATGTTCAACGCCGACAACGCCGCGCGCCACATCTATTACGGACTGCATGCCCTACAGCATCGCGGCCAGGAGTCGTGCGGCATCGTGACCTCCACATTCGACGAGCACCGCCAGCGCATGGTGATGCCCATCCACCGCGACTTTGGGCTGGTCACCGATGTGTTCAAAGACGAGTCGGTCTTCAACGACACCTTGATGGGACGGTCCGGCATAGGGCACACGCGGTACTCCACCAGCGGCTCGGCTGACAACTTCTCCAACATTCAGCCCTTCATGGTGCACTACCGTGGCGGCAACCTCGCGCTGGCGCACAACGGCAACCTCTCGAACGCGCGTGAACTGCGGAACGCCTTCATCGAGCGCGGCACGCTGTTCCAATCGACCACGGACAGCGAACTCATCCTCCACCTGATCGCGCAGAGCCGCCGCAGCCGCTCCACCGACCGCATCATCGACGCACTCACGCAGATCGAAGGCGCCTTCTCGCTCGTGATGCTCACCGACGACGCGCTGATCGCCGTACGCGACCCCAACGGCTTCCGCCCGCTGGCGCTCGGCCGCCTCGGCGACCCCGATCAGCCCGGCGGCCCGGCCTACTGCGTGGCCAGCGAGACATGCGCCTTCGACCTCATCGGCGCTACCTACATCCGCGACGTCCGCCCTGGCGAGATGCTCATCATCGACCGGAAGACGTGCCAGAAAGGCCCAGAGCACTTCTGGAGCTACCAGCTGGCGCAACCGTTCGGCGTGAGCCAGTGCGTGTTCGAGTACGTCTACTTCTCCCGCCCAGACTCCAAGGTGTTCGGCGAGATGGTGGACAAAGTGCGCCGCAAGATTGGCAAGGAGCTGGCCCACGACGCTCCCGTTCCTGCCGTCCCCGATGGCGACAAGCCGCCCATCGTCATCTCCGTGCCCGACTCCTCGAACACGGCGACGCTGGGCTACGTCACGGAGACGAACAAGACACAGGGCTTCAACCGCTGCCGCTACGAGATCGGGTTGATCCGCAACCACTACGTCGGCCGTACCTTCATCGCGCCGGGACAAGGTAACCGCGAACTCAAGGTGCGCTCCAAGTTCAACACGGTGGTGGGCGTGCTCCAAGACCGCGTGGTGGTGATGGTGGATGACTCAATCGTGCGCGGCACCACAGCGCGACAGCTCGTCAAGATGGTGCGCGACGCGGGCGCCGCCGAGGTGCACTTTCGCGTCTCCTCGCCTCCCGTGCAGAGCCCGTGCTACTACGGCATGGACTTCCCGAGTTACGACGAACTCCTCGTCAATCAATTCCGCCACGTCGATCCCGTCTCCGGCGTAGACAGCCACGACATCGACGCGATGGCCAGCTGGCTCGGCGTGGATACGCTCGGCTACCTGACGGTGGATGGCCTCATGCGCGCCGTCCGGGCGGCCAACCCCAACGGCCTCGGGTATTGCAATGCCTGCTTCAGCAACAAATACCCGGTCCCGGTGGACCACGGCGTGCTGAAAGACGAGAACGACTGATTGCGGTCAGCTCGCTATGATGCAAAACCCTCACGCTGTGCGCCAGGCTGCAGACCAGTACATCGCGCCCGCGCCCGCTGACTACCAGCAGAACCTCCGGCTATATGAGGCGCTCTACATGGAGGCAAAAAATCTGGGCGTTCTGCCAGCCAAACTCTCTATGGAGGTCATCGCAGCGAAGACTGGCCGCGTCCGGCTGTTTGCTCAGATCACCATCCCGAAGGAGTTACAAGCTCAGTCGTTATAGTATGGGTTGCGTTCGGGCTGCTCCTCGCCGAGGTAGATCGCGCGGTAACGGACGTAGTTGAGGGCCGATTGCTTCACGAAAGCGACCTCTTCGTCAGTCAGCTCGCGCACGACGCGGGCCGGTGCGCCGAGGACCAATGAGCGCGGCGGGATCACCGTGCGCCCCGTGACGAGCGCTTTTGCCCCTACGATGCTGTCGTGGCCGATCACGGCGTGGTCCATCACTAACGCACTCATCCCGATGAGCACGCGGTCT
>JBCCMF010000094.1:0-13776 GCA_039026435.1 Bacteroidota bacterium | reverse complement strand
CTTCATGCCCGCCATGACGGCGCTGGCGGGGTTGGTGCCGTGTGCTGAGTCGGGGATGAGGCAGATGGTGCGGTGCGTGTCGCCGTTGGCCTCGTGGTAGGCGCGGATGGTGAGCAAGCCGGTGTACTCGCCCGAGGCACCCGAGTTAGGCTGGAGCGAGACGCCCGCGAAGCCTGTGATCTCGGCCAGCCAGGTTTCTAGCTGCTCGAACATCGCGTAGTAACCCTTCGCCTGGGCCTTGGGCGCGAACGGGTGGAGTTGGTTGAAGCCCGTCATCGTCACTGGCATCAGCTCGGCGGCGGCGTTCAGCTTCATCGTACACGAGCCCAGCGCAATCATGCTGCTCGTCAGCGACAGGTCGCGCGATGACAGCTTGTGCATGTAGCGCATCAGCTCCGTCTCGGAGTGGTAGCTGTTGAAGACCGGGTGCGTCATGAAGTCCGACGTGCGCCCGAAAGCGCCCGCGTAGCCCGATTCGAACTGTGCAGTTAGGTCGGCGACGCTCGGCACATCGTCACTTGTCGCAAAGACCGTGAGCACATCGGCGAGGTCGGTGGCTGTGGTCGTCTCGTCGAGCGCGAGGCCGATGCTGCCGTCGGCGTAGTAGCGCAGGTTGATGCGTGCGGCTTCGGCGCGCTCGCGAATGGCTTCGGCATCCAACTCGGCGAGGTCTAAGCGGAGGGTGTCGAAGTAGTCGGCGAAGCGGAGGCTGTGGCCCTGCTGCGCGAGTCCGGCAGCGAGCGTCTTCGTCAGGTCGTGGACGCGCGTGGCGATGGCGGTCAGGCCGTTGGGGCCGTGGTAGACGCCGTACATGCTGGCCATGATGGACAGCAGCACTTGCGCCGTGCAGATGTTGGACGTGGCCTTGTCGCGGCGGATGTGCTGCTCGCGCGTCTGGAGCGCCATGCGGAGCGCCTGGTTGCCGTCGCGATCCACTGAGACGCCGATCATGCGGCCGGGCACCTGGCGCTTGTACTTGGCGCGCGTGGCGAAGTAGGCCGCGTGCGGACCGCCGAAGCCCATCGGCACGCCGAAGCGCTGCGTGTTGCCCACGGCCACGTCGGCGCCGAACTCGCCCGGCGGCGTGAGCAGCGTCAGGCTCAGCAGATCGGCGGCGGCCACGACGAGCGCCTTGTTGGCGTGTGCGGCCTCGCAGAACGCGGCGTAGTCGAGGATGCCACCGTCACTGGTCGGGTACTGGATGAGCGCGCCGAAGACCGAGTCGTCGAACGTGAAGTCGCGGTGGTCGCCCACGACCACGTTCACGCCCATCGGCACCGCCCGCGTCTTCACCACCTCGATGGTCTGCGGATGGCACGCCTCTGACACGAAGAACGTATCGGCTGTCTTCTTCTTGACGACGCGCCGGACCATCATCATCGCCTCGGCCGCGGCCGTGCCTTCGTCGAGCAGCGACGCGTTGGCGATCTCCAGCCCCGTCAGGTCGATGAGCATCGTCTGGAAGTTGAGCAGCGCCTCCAATCGGCCCTGCGCAATCTCGGCCTGATACGGCGTGTACTGCGTGTACCACGACGGATTCTCCAGGATATTGCGCTGGATGGGCGGCGGCGTGACGGTGCCGGAGTAGCCCATGCCGATGTACGAGCGAAACACCTCGTTCTGATCGGCGAGCGCGGCCGCGTCGAGGAGCAGCTGCCGCTCGGTGCGCGCCTCCGGTAGGTCGAGCGCACGGCCCAGGCGGATGCTGTCGGGGACGGCTTGGTCAATCAGGTCATCCAGCGTGCTGGCGCCAAGCGCGCCAAGCATCTGGCGGATCTCCTCGGGCGACGGGCCGATGTGACGGTTGGCGAAACGGTCCGTCGGCGTCAGGTCGATGGGCATAGAAAGTCGGGGGTGCTATTGGGATCGGGAAGCAGAACCGAGGGCGCGCGCCGAACGTCGGTAGGGGGCCTTGGTTCGGTGGTCTGCGTTGCTTGTCTACATCGTCAAAAGTAGCGCACAGGGCACCGCGTTTTCAACGGCATCAAACCCTATTCATCTTAATGGGTATGAGCCCAGACACTTCTCTGTATTGACTGATTTATGGCCAACCCGCCAGCGTCCAACCCTGCGTATACGCAGGTCATTGACCTCACGTCCAGCGCCACGCGCAAGCGCAAGCAAGCCGAAGCCCAAGAGCGCCTCCAAAGCGAATCTAGCGAACTCGACCCGCTCCCGATCTCTGACCTGCCTGAACGCGTCCAGGCCGCCGTGCAAACCATCGGCTGGCCATCACTGATGCCGGTGCAGCAGCAGGCGATGCCGTACCTGCTCGAAGGCCGCGACCTCATCGTGCAGTCGCGCACCGGCTCAGGCAAGACGGGCGGCTTCCTGCTGCCGCTGTTCGAGCGCCTCGACCCCGACCTTCGTGCGGCGCAAGCGCTCATCATGACGCCCACGCGCGAGTTGGCGCGGCAGATCCACGACGAGTTCCAGCGCATGCGCAGCGACAGCCCGCTCGACTCGGCGCTCATCTACGGCGGCGTCAAGTACCAGCCGCAGATCAAAGCGATTAAAGACGGCATCCCCGTGCTCATCGGTACGCCCGGCCGCCTCTTGGATCACCTGGAGCGTCGCACGCTCAGCCTCGAACACCTGAAAGTGCTCATCCTTGACGAGGCCGACGAGATGCTCTCGATGGGCTTCTACCCGTCGATGCGGCGCTTGAAGGGCTACCTGCCATCGAAGGCGCGCCAGTCGATGATGTTCAGCGCCACGATGCCGCCTAAGGTGCAGGCGCTCTCGCGAGAGTTCCTGAGCGAGCCCGACTTCATCTCGCTCAGCGCGGGCAACGAGACCGTGGATGCCATCGACTACCGCTACTACGTGGTGCCGCCGATGGAGAAGGACCGGGCGCTGGCGCGGATCATCGAGATGGACAACCCCGACTCGGCCATCATCTTCGCCAACACGAAGCGCGAGGTGGAGTACGTCACGCGCTTCCTCCAAAACTTCGGCCACGACGCCGACGCCATCACGGGCGACCTCAACCAGCGCGCCCGCGAGCGCGTGATGAAGCGCATCCGCACGGGGCAGCTTCGGTTCATGGTCGCCACCGATGTGGCCGCGCGCGGCATCGACATCTCGGACCTGTCGCACGTGTTCATGTACGACGTGCCGAACGACCAGGAAAACTTCGTGCATCGCTCCGGGCGTACCGCCCGTGCCGGCAAGAGCGGCACCGCCATCATTCTCATCACGCCGACGGAGCGCAACACCCTGATCCGCATCGGCCTCAAATTCGACGCCGACCTCATGGAACACGACCTGCCCACCGAAGACGATGTGACCGAACGCATCGGCGAGCGCCTGACGGTGATGCTCGAAGACAAGCTGCGCGACAAGAGCAATCTCGAAAAGGAGCGCCTCGACCGCTTCACGCCGCTCATCCAAGAGCTGACCAACGAGACGCCTGAGCTCCTCGCACTGCTGCTCGACGAACTCTACCACGCCTCGATGCACGCGCCCGAGAACCCGGATGAGCCGTCCGCGCTGGATGACAAGATCGAGCCGCGCCAGAAATCGCGCCCGCGTGGCCGCAGCCGAGGACGCGGTCGCGGCAAGAAAGGCGGCGACAAGAAGTCGGGCGACTGACAGCCTACTCCTCGCTCACCGTGATGGCGGCAACGTTGCTGAGCGGGTACAGCATCGCTGAACGCGGCTTTCGGCCCGTCGTGATGGTCCCGATGCCGAATACGCCCGACCAGTAAAGCCGCTCTGCGTGGAACGCGAGGTCGGAGAGGTAGAGGTCATCGGCGAGGTAGCGCATGCTGCTGCGCTTGCGCGCCGCGTACACGCCATCCGTGCTGCCATCGCCCACGTAGAGCTTGTCGCCGACGGTGAGGCCGCGGTAGTAGCGTTTCTTCCCCTTGTGCTCTGCCGGGAAGCGATAGGCTTGCCGGGGTTGGGTACCGTCGAGGCGGATCTGGCCCACCTCGCCTGCCGATTCGAGCCAGTACAGCCACTCCCCATCGTCGGTGAGGTTGGAAGGCTGCTCGAAGCCGTCTTCGGCGATGATACCCAGCATGTAAGTGGTGAGGTCATAGCGCACGAGGCGGTACGCTCGGCCGCCAGGGAGCCAGTTGCTGTCCAGCCACACCAAGCTGCCGCCAAGCGTCAGGAGGTCGATGGGCTGCCATCCGTAAGCATGCTCGTGAATCGTCTCGACGGTACGCCCATCCAGCGAGACGCGTTCAATGGTCCCGCGACGGCTGCGGCCGAGGGCTTTCTGGCTCCAATACACCCAACCATCGTGTTGTGCAATGCCTGTGGGGTCCTGCACGAACGCGGCGATGCGTGCCTGCGGTGCGATGTCTCCCGGCCGAGCCTGTACGATACGCCCCGAAGTAGCTTCCGTCCAGAGCAAACCGCCGTTCCCGTCAGCAGCTAAGCCGAACGAGGGCTCGTCTGAAAGCGGCACATTGGCAGAGGCGATGCCGGAGCCGTCGAGCCTGGCTGTGCGGATGAAGCTGCCGTCGCGCCCGTGGTTCTCCGTCCAGTACAGGCGATCGGGCGTGACGATGAAGCGGCGGATCGTAATGGCCTCGTTAGGCATCGCGACGAGCGGCGTGCGCTGTTGGCCTGCGTGCGTGGCCCGCCAGATGATCTGCTCATTCGCGTCGAGCCAGTAGACATAGTCAGCGGTGACATGCAGTCCCGTTGGTGTACCGTTCTCGACCTCGAATAACGTGCCCTGCGCCGTGCCATCGTGCCACATGTGGTGGATGAAGGCATCCTGCGATTGCGTCCAGTAGACCTGGATGGCGCCTACACTCAACGCGCGCGGGCTCTCGTACTTCGGGGCCGCCACGAGCTCATCTACACCATCGCCCAAGATAGCAGCGCGGTGGATGCCGCTGTGGTCACGCCAGAAGACGTAGTCGCCAGCGCGCTGCACATCGCTGGGCACCTTGCGGCTGCGCGCCACAAAGCGGTGGCGCGTGCCATCGGCAGACGTGTGGGTCACGTTGCCCGTGTCCATGTCGGTCCACCACAACCCACCATCTGTGGGATCGGCAAAGACCGACGTGGGCGTTGAGCTTCCCGTGAGGATGATTTGCTCCTGCACGCCATCAACCGATGAGCGGCCGACCTCGCCGGGACGCACCCAATAGATCCAAGGCTGGGCGAGGATCGGCGCAGCACCACACAGGCACCAGCACACTAGAAGGCTTAATCTCGGCAACGCACGCATGGGAGAAGGCGGGTTGAGTCAACAAGAGATGTCACCGTTAAGGTGCATCCTGCTCGACGGCTTTGCCTACTCCCTCTGCGGTGTTGCACTGGTCCGAACGGACCATCGTACGCGCTCTTGTCTCAGACGATGGCCTTTCTCCCAATCAGACGTCTACTTCAGCAACACCATCGTCCGGGTCGCCGTGAAGTTGGGTGTGCTCAGGCGATAGACGTAGAGGCCGCTGGGGCGCTCCGCCGCGCTGAACGTGGCGGTGTGCGAGCCTGCACTCAACGTCCGGTCTACCACGCGCTCCAGCAGGCGGCCCGTCACGTCGAAGACGTCGATCGTGACAGCAGCAGCCTCCGGCAAGTCAAAGCGGATCTGCGTGCTCGGGTTGAACGGGTTGGGGTAGTTGCTGTGCAGCTTGTATGCTGTGGGCACATCGGCGCGATCCAGCGAGGTGTTGAGCGCCGTGGTGAACTCGGCAGCCGCCCATGGACCAGGGCCTGCCGCGTTAGTAGCGCGCACACGCCACTGGTAAGTAGTGGCAGGCGATAGATCGCTCACCGTCTGCGTCGTGGTGGCGGCATCGGTAGCGGCCGACGCGACTACGTCGGCGAACGCTGCATCGGTGGCTACTTCCACATCGTATCCGGTGGCCCCAGCTACAGCCTCCCAACTCAGCTCGACGCTGCGGATGCTGTTCGTGTCGCCATCGGGAGCGAGGTTTGTGGGTGCTACGGTCAGCGCGGCAACAGTGCCTGTGCGGAAGGCCGCGCGCGACCACTCGCCCACGCCAACCGCATTCTCGCCGCGGGCTTGCCACGTGTAGCGCGTATCGGCATCCAAGACGAAAGGCACGGTGTAGGTCTGCTCCGTCACGACCTCATCTAGCAACAGCGTGCCGGAATCGGCCGACGCCCAGAGCTGGACGCGGTAGCTCGTAGCGCCCGGCGAGGCGCCCCACGAGAACGCCGGCTGCAGCGGTTGGTCTTCGACTTGGTTGGGGGTGAGGTTTGGAATGCGGAACGGGATACCCGTGACGCCTGTGAATGAGAACGCAGTAGCCCATGGGCCAGCACCGCCCGCGTTGGTCGCCCGCGAGCGCCAGTGGTACGTGACGTCGGCGCTGAGCCCCGACGGCGTAAATGCAGGAAACGGCACCGCAGCCAGCCCGCTTTCATCTATTACAAGTGCCGAGAAAGCAGCATCCGTGGCTAGTTGAAAGTCGTACCCTGTGGCACCATCCACGGCGGTCCACTCCAGGCGGATCTGAGCTAAACGCTGTGTAGAGAGGATAGCGGCATCGCTAGGGTTGTACAGCGTAGGCGCCGCCGAGGGTGCGGCCACCGTGCTTCCCGTCGAAAACGAAAACCCGCCCGACCACGGCCCAGCCCCCGCATCGTTCGCGCCTTGCGCACGCCAGTAGTAGGTCGTGCCCTCGGCGAGGCCGCTGGCATCGTAGCTCGGGCTGGCCAAGCCAGCGGCATCATCGACGGTGCTGGTGAAGCTCGGGTCGGTGGCCACCTGCACGCGGTAGCTTGTGGCGCTGTCCACAGTGCCCCATGTGAAGGCTACATTCGTGGCCAAATCGGTGGCACCATCGGCGGGAGCGATGAGTGTGGGCGCGGCGGCGGGCGCCGTGCCGCCCGTGTTGCCGCTCGCCTGACGGTCGGAGTAGCCGACGCTGTAGGTCGTGCCGAGGAACGGAATCTCGCTGGCGGTGATGGTGGCCGCCGTCTGGCCGTCCTCGGTGAACCAAGCGTAGAGCGTGGACGTGGTGGTGTTGGTGCCAAAGTTGGGAATCGTGGTGGCGATGCTGAGGTCGAGCTTGTAGCGCATCACGGAGAACGTGCCCGTGGGCAAGATGAGCGTACCGTGGCCATCGACTATGCCCTGGCTGGTCTGGGTGGTGGCCAAGCCTGCAATCGTGTAGTTCGAGGTGCCACTCCAGGTGGAGCCAAAGCTCATCGGCAACGGAAAGCCGATCAGCGCCGGGTCGTAGTCCTGTACGAACACGTTGCCATCCACTTCGGCGTACGTGCCCTCCGTGTAGACCCCGTCGTCGCGGAGGCTGAAGTAGACCAGCACCTCGCCCGCGGTGGACGTGTCGGCCTTGATGACGTGGTCGGCATCCGGGAAGTTGGCGGCCCCCGTCTGCCCCGTCACGTCGGCGATGAACTCCTGCGTGTAGTTGGCCTCTAGCACAAAGGGGAAGGTGGTGAAGTCCCAGGTCTGCCCGGCACCAGCTGCACCGACGAGCGCCTCAGCGCCTGCCGTTGCCGTCGCGTTGTAATCGGCGTTGGTGTAGGTCTGGCCGTAGAGCGCCTGATAGTCGGCAGCGGTGATGGTGAACTGCGCCTGTGCGGGGAGCACGAGGGCAAGCAGAGCGAGGCAAAGCAGTGGAAATCGAAGCATGACACGGTGCATCGTGAGGGAGAAAAGACGATTTCGGATGAAGACAGCGTACAATCGGTACGAACAGCTAGCGGAGCTATCCCCCGTTGGGGGTATTGGAGGCGGTCTCTCAGGAAAAGCGCAATCCTGTGGACGAAACGGACACGGTACACATCGCGGCCCCCGCACATATTGACGCGCACGCTGGATGAGACATATTATTAACATGTGTTCATAAAATGTGCAAAACGTATGCTTCAAGCCGTCGAGATCCACGCGTGCCGCCGTGAAGTGGTGCATCTCGGGCAGTTGTTCTCCGTGTCGGTATCGGCGGGCTTCCCGTCGCCGGCCGACGACTACATCGACGCCCCGCTCGACCTCAACGAGCTGGTGATCCAGCATCCGTCGGCCACGTACTTCGTGCGCGTCCAGGGCGAGTCGATGCAGGACCTCGGCATTCTGGACGGCAGCATCGTCGTGGTGGATGCCGCCTTGGAGCCCCGCGATGGCGATGTGGTGATTGCCGCTGTCGATGGCGAGTTCACGGTGAAGCAGTTCATACAGCGCCACGGCCGATGCTATCTGCATGCTGCCAACCCGGCCTATCCGCCCATCGAGCTGGCGGGCGAGCGCGAGCTGACCATCATGGGCGTGGTCACCTACTCGCTCACCTTCCACCGCTGAGGCCGGAGCCGACGACGATGTTCATCCTGGTCGATTGCGCCAACTTTTACTGCTCGTGCGAGCGCGTCTTCCAACCGGCCTTGCGCGGCCAGCCTGTGGTGGTACTCAGCAACAACGACGGTTGCATCATCGCCCGCAGCGAGGAGGTGAAGCGGCTCGGGTTGCGCATGGGGCAACCCTACTTCAAGGCAAAGGCCAAGCTGGAGGCGTTGGGCACGCACGTCTTCTCGAGCAACTACGCGCTCTACGGCGACCTCTCGCGGCGCGTCCACGATATCCTGGGCACGTTCGCTGGCGAGGTGGAGCACTACAGCATCGACGAGGCGTTTCTGGAGGTGCCCACCCTCACCGATACCGACAGTCATGCTCTCGGCAGGCAGATCCGGCAGCGCGTCTTGCAGTGGACCAAGATCCCCGTCCGCGTAGGCATCGGCCCGACGAAGACGTTGGCGAAAGCCGCCAGCGCGGTGGCCAAGCAGCGGCCCAGCCAGGTGTGTGTCTTGCTGGACGCCTTCCAGCGCGGCTGTGCGCTACGCCGCCTGCCCGTAGGCAAGGTATGGGGCATTGGCCCAGGACTCACCAAGCGGCTGGAGCGCAAGGGCGTGCGTACGGCATCGGCGCTCTGTGCCATGCATGATACCACCATCCGCCGCCTGCTCGGCGTGGTAGGGCTGCGGACGGTGTGGGAGCTGCGCGGGCAATCATGTATCGCGCTGATGCGTGTGCCGCCCACGCGCAAGAGCATCGTGCGCAGCCGCAGCTTCTCGCGTGCCCACGATGACGTCGAGATGCTGCGCGAGGCCGTAGCCACGCACGCCACACGTGCCGCCGAGCGTGCGCGTGCGGCCAAGCTGCACGCTCGCATCCTGACGGTGTTCGTCACCACCAAAAACGCCAGCACCTCGCCGTACTACAGCAACAGCGGCGGCACGCGCCTACCGATGGCCAGCCACCATACGCCCACGCTCATCCGGGCGGCGCACAGCGTGCTCGCCCGCCTGTACCGCTCAGGCTACAGCTACCGCAAGGCAGGCGTCACCCTGCTGGAACTGGTGCCCGAGGCGCCCGAGCAGGGCCACTTCTTCATGGCGCGCGACCCCGGGCAGGCCCAGTTGATGGAGACCCTCGACGCGATCAACCGCCGTTACGGACGGCGCAGCATCGTGCCTGCCAGCACAGGCCTCCGGCAGCCGTGGGCCATGCGGTGCGGCCAGCGCTCTCCGCACTATACGGGCGCCTGGTCAGCGCTGCCCGTCGCACAGGCTATCCACTAGGTGACCGATGTGTCTCGAAGATACATGAGGGATTTTATACGGCCCTGCATGCGTACGTGGCCGATCTGCTGTGTATCACACGTGCTCTTCCGCTCCTATCCGTTCCTGCAGCATGCGCCTCGCCACGGTTCTCCTCCTGCTCTTCCTCTCCGCTTGCGACACGGTTGACACCGACGCCCCTCGCGACCTGCGCCCGCTGACGGCCACGGAGGAGCGCCTTGTAGCAGCCGACAACACGTTCGGCCTCAACCTCTTCCGCCAAACAGCCGCTACCGACCCCGACGCCAACGTGTTCATCTCGCCGCTGAGCGTGTCGATGGCGCTAGGCATGACGCTCAACGGCGCCGAGGGCGAGACGCGCCAAGAGATGGAGGCGACGCTGGAGCTGGCTGGGCTGGACCGCGACGCCATCAACGCGTCGTACGCGACCCTGATGGACCTGCTGCACGGCCTCGACCGCAGCGTCACGTTCGACATCGCCAACTCGGTGTGGTATCGCGAGGGCTTCGACGTCCTGCCGTCCTTCATCGAAGCCAACCGCACCGCCTTCGATGCCGAGGTGAGCGGCCTCGACTTCAGCAGCGTCGAGGCGCCTAACATCATCAACGGCTGGGTCAAGGACAAGACCAACCAGAAGATCGACAAGATCATCGACGGCGGCATCGACCCGCTGACGGTCCTCTTCCTCATCAACGCCATCCACTTCAAGGGCGACTGGACGTACACCTTTGACCCCGACAACACGCTGGACGCGCCGTTCCGCCTGCGCGATGGCGGTAAGGCCACGGTCCCGATGATGGTCTCCGACGAGATGCCCGTGCTCTCGTACTGGAGTGACGACCTGCAAGCCGTGGAGCTCTCCTACGGCGACAGCCTCTACGCCATGACGCTCCTCATGCCGCACGACGCCGATGCCTTCGACCGCTTCGTGCAGACCCTGGATGCGGACCGCTGGAATGACATCGCCGAAGGGCTGTCCGGAGACCAGCTGGTGGTGGGTCTGCCCCGCTTCAAGCAGAGCTACGAGGTCAACCTGAACGATGCCCTCAAAGCGATGGGCATGCCGAGCGCCTTCAACGGCAGCGCCGCTGACTTCTCCAGCATCCACCCGAACGCCCAGGCGATGGGCATGCACATCAGCCAGGTGAGGCACAAGACGTTCGTCGAGATCAACGAGGAAGGCACCGAAGCCGCCGCAGTGACGTCCGTCCTCATCGAAACGACGTCATTGCCAAGAGCAATATGGTTCGATCGGCCGTTCGTCTACGTCATCCGCGAGCGCCACACGGGTAGCGTGCTGTTCATCGGGCAGATGCAAGATCCTGCCGCCTAGCTGTAATCGGCCATGATACAGGCATCGGCGAAGGCAGCAGCCGTCTCGGGGCGGCTGCTGGGCGGATGGTCACGACGTGGTGACCTCGACCTGCCACGCGCCCTGCTCGCCGTCGGCGGTGGTGAGCGTGGCCATGAGGCGGAGCGGCCCCGCTTCGAGCGGCACATCCTCGAAGGTATGCGTGCCGTAATCGCTGGGCGCTGGGGCCGTGTAGGTAACGCCGTTCACGTCGAGCGTGAGCGCTTCGGCCACGAGGCCCTTGGAGGCGCGGACCTGGATGTTGTAGGTCCCGGCCTCGGTCACCTCCAGGTCCCAGTACCCGTTCGTCTGCGGGTGCCCCCAGTTGCGGATGCCCGTGGTATGCCAGTCCTGCCGCGTGAGCGTCGTCACGGGCTCCTGCTCATCGTCCAGCACAATGCGCGGCTTGGCGAAGTTGTCGGGGCGCGTCGTGCTCACGTCGTCGAACCACGCGTCGTACTGCGCGGTCAGGTCGGTCACGACCTCAGGGTTGGCGGCGGCTACATCGGTCATCTCGTACGGATCTTCGAGGAGGTCGTAGAGCTGAAACGCGGGCTCGCCCTCGAACTGCTCGCGCCCGAAGCCGCTGCTGTGGAGCAGCTTCCAGCGGTCGGTGCGGAGGAAGAAGTGATGATAGCGCTGGGGTGCTTCGCCCCGGTGCGTCTGGATGACGAGCGAACGCTCGGGCCATGCAGCGGAAGCGTCGCGGGTGAGGAGCGGCCACAGGCTGCGGCCGTCGAGCGATGCCTCGGCAGGCGCAGCTAGGCCAGCGGCATCGAGCAGCGTGGGCAGCACGTCGATGTGGGCGGCGGGCACGTCGGAGGCGGGACCGGGCTCCAGCGTCCCGGGCCAATGCATCCACAGCGGCGAGCGGACGCCGCCCTCGTAGACGCCCGTCTTGCCTCCTCGGAAGCCCGCGCGGTAGCGCTGCCCAATCGGGCCGTTGTCGTTCATGTAGACCACCAGCGTCTCGCGCGTGAGGTCCAGCCCGTCGAGGTGCGCAAACAGGCGGCCCACGTTCTCGTCGATGTTCGAGATCATCGCGAAGATGCGCGCCCGGCGGTCGAGGTCACGTGATGCCTCCGGCAACGGATGCCCCACGGCCTGCGGGTACTGGTCGTTCTCTAGGTTCATCGCCTGGTAGCGCGCCAGCCAGTCCTCGGGCACGTCGTGGAACGGGTCGTGCGGGGCGTTCGTGGCGATGTAGGCAAAGAACGGCCGATCGGCGGCGTCTTGCGTCGTGATCCAGTCGAGCGCTTCGTCGAAGTAGATGTCGGTGCAGTAGCCTTCGGCCTGGACGGGCTCGCCGTTGTGGATCAGCACGGGGTCGGTGTACTTGCGTTCGCCGCCCACCGGGTCCGACGGCTGGGCGATGCCGCCGCCGCGATGCATCAGCACCTCGTCGAAGCCCTGGTCTTGCGGCCGCATCGGGTAGCTGTCGCCGAGGTGCCATTTGCCGAAGAGCCCGGTGGCGTAGCCCGCGTCGCCCAGCATCTCGGCGAGCGTCACCTCCTCCGGCTCCATCATCGACCGCCCGATCCATGTGTCTACCACACGCGTGCGGTAGTTGTAGCGGCCCGTCATCAGCGAGGCGCGGGTGGGCGAGCACACGGGGCTGACGTAGAACGTCGTCATCTCGGCGCTGCCCGCCGCCATCGCGTCGAGGTGCGGCGTCTGGATCACCGGATTGCCCGTGGCGCCAAAGTCGCCATAGCCCTGATCGTCGGTGATGAGCACGATGATGTTGGGCGGCTTCGGTGCCGATGGTGTGCAGGCCGCGAGGCTGACGGCGAGGGCCAGCATGCTGAGGAGGCGGGACATGGGGCAGAAGAACGAGTGATACGGGTCAGCAGGATAGGCCCCACGGCTCACACCCGCAAACAGGTCGCTATGCCACCCAAGACCATCCAGCAGTTCGGAGAGGGCTCTCCTAAGGATGCGCTAGGCGTCTGACCGCAGGCGCCAGATATCTGCGTGAGGGGGCAGCGTGCAGTCCCATCGGCGGGCCAGCCTGAGAAGGCGTAGCGCAGGCGAAGACGAGTCCCTGGGGAGCCTCCGGTGATAGATCCGGTGCGGATGGCCCTGGGGCAAACGCCCTGCCTTGCTCACCGGCAGCGTTTGCGGCAAAACTTGATGGGCAGCTTGATGGTCATGGGTTGCGGGATCCCTCCTTCAACGATGGCAGGCATGAACCGCGACTCGTACATGACGCGCTTCGCCTCTTCGTCCAGGCTCTGGGCCACACTGCGATCTACAAACACGTCTTGTACCACGCCCTCGTCATCTACCTTCACCGTGAGCCACACGGTGCCCTCCACCCCGTCGCGCATGGCCTGAGCCGGGTATTGGAGCCGGCGCTGTAGCTTCTCGAAGCCGCCGATCAGCTCAGGCATGCGCAGGATCCGCTGGCCATTGATCATGGAGAGCCCGTCTGCCTGCTCTCCAGACATGGTAGTGGTCGTTCCTTCCGGTCGGGTGTGCTGGCAGCCACTCGTCAGCGGTGCAGCCATGAGCAGAAGAAACAGTGTGAGCGGTATCCTGGTTGGGTGTGTGTGACGCATACGCTGGGCTGCGGGGTTAGCTAGGTGGTGCTGAAAAGTAGAATACACCGGGCTTGCACGCCAACGATTTCGGCTTTTCCCCGCATCCTTCCTCGTTCGTCACAAGAACCTGTTACGGAACTGGAAATACAGCCGATAGCAGGGGAGCAAACTTTCAATTTTTTCTGTAAATAGGTCGCAGTACGATAATACGCCCAGAAGCGCCTGCCTCTGGACGGGTGGGCCAGGGAGTGTGACGGCCCTCCTCACGAACGTCCTCAGCACGGTATCCCCTGCTCAGCGTTCTTTGCGCCACACTCCCCGGCCTGCACGTCGAAAGACAAGCGCTTCGGG